>JBJHDJ010000006.1:0-24350 GCA_050486485.1 Porticoccaceae bacterium | reverse complement strand
TTGCTGTACAGGGCGCAAAGGCAGTATAGGCTGTTGCTCCATCCAGGAACGGCTTCTCCACCCCCTTCCTTGAACCAGACATCCCTATCCGTCCGTGGTGGCGCACATCCCTGCGCGGTTGCTTCCCTGCAGTTGCCAATCTACCGGCTAATAGGGTGACGGGCTATTGGGAGATATCTCCATTTACTGTAGGATATTTCCTACATTGCCCGCCCTGGACACCCCACTGCCCGACCGGGTACCCGCGGCCACTTGCATGGAGATCACCGTGGCGACACGCAAAAAGCCCGTCAATTTCGAGGACAGCCTGTCCCAGCTCGAGGAACTGGTGGCCGCCCTGGAGAGTGGCGATCTGAGTCTCGAGGATTCCCTGAAGGCCTTTGAAAAGGGCATTCGCATTACCCGCGAGTGCAATGAGTCCCTGAAAGCCGCCACCCAGCGGGTGGAGTTGCTCACCCGCAACAGCGCCGGGGATATCGAACCCAGGCCCTTCGACGCCCCCGAAGAGGAGTAGCCCCCCGTGGATGTTCCCGCCTACCTCGCCGCCTGCCAGGCGCAGGTGGATCGGCGGCTCTCGGCGCTGCTGCCCGAGGCGCGCGGCGACAACCTCTACCGCGCCATGCGCTACAGCCTGTTCAATGGTGGCAAGCGTGTTCGTCCGGCGCTGTGCTACGCCGCCGCCGAGCTGTTCCAGCCTCAGGTCATTGGCGAGGCCACCCACAGATCCGCCTGCGCCGTGGAGCTGATACACGCCTACTCGCTGATCCACGACGACTTGCCCGCCATGGACGACGACGACCTGCGCCGCGGCAAGCCCACCTGCCATATCGCCTTTGGCGAGGCCACCGCCATCCTTGCCGGTGACGGCCTCCAGGCCCTGGCTTTTGAGGTGCTGGCGGGGCAGCCAGACGACGGCGTGACCACTGACCTAACCCTGCAACTGGTGCGTCAACTGGCGACAGCCGCCGGCCCCGCCGGCATGGTGGGAGGGCAGGCCCTGGACCTGGACGCCGTGAACGGGCAGTTGGAGCTGGGCGAACTGCAAACCATGCACAACGCCAAGACCGGCGCCCTGATCACCGCTTCGCTGCTGATGGGCGCCCTGTCCTCAGGCGCCGAGTCCGGGGCCGACCTGGAAGCCCTGGCCCGGTTTGGCGCCGCCATCGGCCTGGCCTTCCAGGTCAAGGACGACATCCTCGATGTGGAGAGCAGCACCGATGCCCTGGGCAAGCGCCAGGGCGCCGACCAGGCCCTCAACAAGCCCACCTACACCTCCCTGCTGGGCCTCGCGGGCGCCAAGTCTCACCTCGCTGGCCTGCACGCCGACGCCAGCGCCGCGCTGCGCCATTTTGGCCCGCGAGCAAAGCGACTGGCCGCCCTCGGCGACTTTATCGTCAACCGCGACCACTGATAGGGCCGCCATTCTGGTGTAAAATTGCAGGCTTGTCCCTGGCCCGTGCCCATCATGCCGAAAAAGTTCACCGACATTCCCCTGGCCCGACCGGAGACGCCGCTGCTGGACAGCATCGACGCCCCGGCGAGCCTGCGCGATCTTGACACGGCGCAACTGCTCCAACTGGCGGATGAACTGCGCGCCTATCTGCTGTATGCCGTGGGGCGCACTGGCGGCCACTTTGGCGCCGGCCTCGGGGTGGTGGAGCTCACCATCGCCCTTCACTTCGTCTACAACACCCCCGACGACCGCCTGGTGTGGGATGTGGGGCACCAGACCTATCCCCACAAGATACTCACCGGTCGCCGCGACGACATTCTGCATATCCGCCAGGAAGGCGGCATCTCCGGATTTCCCAAGCGCGGTGAAAGCCCCTACGACACCTTCGGCGTGGGACACTCCAGCACCTCCATCAGCGCCGCCCTGGGGATGGCCCTGGCGGCGCGCATGGACAATCTGGACCGCCGCGTGGTGGCGGTGATCGGCGACGGCGCCATGACCGCCGGCATGGCCTTCGAGGCCCTCAACCATACCAGTCACTCGGACGCCAATCTGCTGGTGGTGCTCAACGACAACAACATGTCCATCTCCCGCAATGTGGGGGGGCTGGCCACCTATTTTTCCAAGATCTGGGCCAGCCGCTTCTACAACTCCATTCGCGAGGGGGGCAAGAAGGTGCTCAAGACCATGCCCTCGGCGGCCGCCTTCGTGCGCAAGACCGAGGAGCATCTCAAGGCCATGGTCGCCCCCGGTATCGTCTTCGAGGAGCTGGGCTTCAACTATATCGGCCCCATAGACGGTCACGACCTGCCGCTACTGGTGCAGACACTGTCCAACCTGCGGGAACTCAACGAGCCGGTGCTGCTCCACACCATCACCCGCAAGGGGCAGGGCTTCCTCCCCGCCGAGCAGGATCCCATCGGCTACCACGCCCTCAACAAGATCGAGCCCGCGGAGGATCTGCCGCCGCCGATTCCGGCAACGCCCACCAAGCCGGCCACCCCCAAATATCAGGAGGTGTTCGGCGCCTGGCTGGTGGACATGGCGGGCGTGGACCCGGATCTGGTGGCCATCACCCCGGCGATGTGCGAAGGGTCGGGCATGAAGCCTTTCGCCCAGCACTACCCCGAGCGCTTCCACGATGTGGCCATCGCCGAGCAGCACGCCCTGACCTTCGCCGCCGGCTTGGCCTGCGACGGCAAGAAGCCGGTGGTCGCCATCTACTCCACCTTCCTGCAGCGGGCCTATGACCAGTTGATCCACGATATCGCCCTGCAGGAACTGGACATCCTCTTCGCCCTCGACCGCGCCGGCCTGGTGGGGGAAGACGGCGCCACCCACGCCGGCAGCTTCGATATCAGCTATCTGCGCTGCGTCCCCAACATGGTGGTGATGACCCCCTCGGACGAAAATGAAACCCGCCAGATGCTCTACACCGGCTTCCGTCACCCGGGTCCCGCCGCGGTGCGTTACCCGCGGGGCACGGGGCCCGGCGCCACCATCGACAAGGCCATGACGGCGCTACCCATCGGCAGGGGGGTATTGCGCCGCCAGGGAGTGGGGGTGGCGATTCTCAATTTCGGCGCCCTGCTGCACGAGGCCTTGGCGGCCGCCGAGGTGCTGGACGCCACGGTGGCGGACATGCGTTTCGTCAAACCCCTCGATGGTCGGCTGGTCGAGCAGTTGGCCTCCGGCCATCAACTGCTGGTGACTCTCGAGGACAACGCGGTGATGGGCGGGGCCGGTTCCGCGGTGGGCGAATACCTCGCCGAACAGGGCATGTCCTGCGCTCTCCTCCATCTCGGCCTGCCGGACCGGTTCATCGACCATGCCCCCAGGGAGCGGCAACTGGAGGCGGCGGGGCTCGGCCGCGAAGGTATCGTGGCGCGGGTTCGCGCACGCCTGGGACAAGCCCCTATTGCCCTGAGGCGCAGCGCCGGCCCGATATGATGGACTGGCCTGGCGACGGCGCGTGACGGGCTGGCTTGATGGGCAGCAAGTTGATGGACAGTGGGTTGATGGACACTGTTGTCGGCACTAGTGTTGTCGGCACCAGGCAAAAGGTGCAAAATCGGCTCACCGCGACGGTCACGAGCCTTACGCTCCCCGGGACCACCGCCCGGATCCTCCGACCTCCTCTAAACAGACCCACGCCACGGAGCCCACCATGAAATCCGAACAAGTGAACGATTCCGATACCTGCCCCTTCGAGTTCAACTTCGACGAATCCACCTTCAAGGTGGGCGACCTGGTCAGCTACCGGGTGCCCGAGCGCTTTTCCGACATGCCCTTTGTCGGCACCCTGCTGGAAGTGGGCGAGGATTTTGTGGTGATTTCACCCAACGACCCCGGCGACCCCGACCGCCGCATGCGCGGCACCCGGGAAAGTCGCCCGGTGGTATCCGCCAAGGAGGCACTGGAGTAGTGGTCGACGGAGTGCATGGCTCATAGTGGCAGACGCCCCATGAACTATGCCACTCACTCCACCATACTTTGATAAAACTGCCGTGCCGCACGGCCGCTGCGGGAGGCCCGTGTCTGGGCGAACTGCCGCGCCTTGAGATGCAGGGCCTCCCGGTCACCGCCGAAGTCGGCGAACAGGTGATCCACGATAGCCAGGTATTGGGCCAGTGACGGCGGGTAGAAGGACAGCCAGAGCCCAAAGCGATCCGCCAGGGACAGCTTCTCCTCCACCGTATCACCGTAGTGCAACTCTCCATCGACTATGGCCACCCCGGCGTTTTCCGACTGGCGCTCCGGTATCAGGTGACGGCGGTTGGAGGTGGCATAGATAAGAATGTTTTCCGGCGGCAACTCGATGGACCCTTCCAAAACACTCTTCAGGTGCTTGTAGCCGGTCTCCCCTTCCTCGAAGGACAGGTCGTCGCAGAAAATCACGAAGCGCTGTGGCTGGTCGCGAAGGTCGTCGACAATCTCCGGAAGATCCACCAGATCGTCCTTGTCGATCTCGATAACGCGCAAGCCCCGCCCGCCGTAGTCATTGAGCAGCGCCTTGATCAAGGAGGACTTGCCGGTGCCCCGGCTGCCCCACAGCAGGGCGTTGTTGGCGGGCAACCCCGCCAGGAAACGCTCGGTATTGGCCACCAGGGCCCGCTTCTGGGCATCGATGCCCAACAGATCCTCGAGCCGCACTGGGTCCAGCCTGCGCACCGAGCGCAACCGGCCACTGCGTGGCCGCCAGATGGCGGCCAGGGTGTTGTTCCAGTCAATCTTCATTCACACTGATCCTTTCAGATGGGAAGGCGCCGCCGGAGATCCAATTGCCACACCCTGGGCCGCCAGGCAAAACGCACGATAACGCGCCAACCCCGCATGTCTTGTCAGTATTCTACTATTGTTACAGGGTAACGGTTGCACGGCAGGATCGCGGAGGATGCTCCGTACAGGGTTCTCAGGAGTACTGTTCACCAAGGGACTGGTCACCCAGGTGCTATTCACCAGAGCACTATTCAGCAAAGTACTATTCACCAAAGTACTATTCACCAAAGTACTAGCGGCCAACAGCGCGGGAGTCGTCACATGTCCAACGGCAACAGGGATAAAACCCAGTCTGGCGCCAACGCACTGGATGAGATACTCAGGGGTTTCCAGAATTTCGGCACCCAGGCCTGGTCGGCGGCCACGGGCCAGCCACCCGTCAACCTGCTGGATCTGTTGACCGCCACCCCAGATCACCTGGTGCGTCTCGGCGAGGCGGGACACTACCTGAAGGATCTGCGGGAGGTGGCGGGATTGACCCTCGAGGAACTGGCGGAAGCCCTGGATCTCGACAATCCGCGCACCCTGGAGGCCATCGAGGAGGGGCGGTCACCGGTCAATCTCGACATCCTCTACCGCCTCGGCGCCTTCCACGCCCGCCACGATCCCGTGGGCTTCATGCTCGACTACAGCCGCGAGCACGCCCCGCTCCTTTGGCAGGTGCTGACCCTGTCGGGGCTCGACCAACTGCTCGCCAGCGCCGGGCGGGAGCTGCGCTTTCTCAATCTGTATCGCGCCAGGGACAGGGCGAGAAAGCTATCCGACGACGAATTCGAACGGCTGCTGGATTTCGTGGGGGGCACCTTGGACCTTGCCCTGGATTTCTCCGCGGGTCCACGGCAATCCCCTACGCCCCGCAAGGCGCCACCGCATCGCGGCGCGAAGTCCTCCCAAGGCAAGGGGAAGTCACAGGGTAGCGGTGCGCGCAATAAAAAAGACGCAGGCTAAAGCCCGTGGCGCCGACAGGTCAAGTGCCTGCGGCGGTCCGTTCAGTCCACTAGCACGCTGGCCAGGGAATCCGTCAGGTAATCGATATTGGCCTCGCTGATGCCCGCCACATTGATGCGGCTGGAACCGACGATATAGATGCCAAACTCATCCCTCAGCCTGGCAATCTGGCCGCCTTCGATGCCCAGGAACGAGAACATGCCGAACTGGCGCTGGATAAAGGAAAAGTCGCGATCCGGGCTTTTTTCCGCCATCTTGCCCACGAACAGCGCCCTCAGGCTGTTCATGCGATCGCGCATCTCCGTCAGCTCCGCCAGCCATTGCGCCCTGAGGCCACTGTCCTGCATCACCATGCCCGCCAGAAAGCCGCCATGGGCGGGGGGCATGGAATAGATGGCACGGGCGATATTGGCGAAATGGGATTCGGCGGCCGCCGCCTTCTCGGCGCTCCGGGCAATGGCGGTGACGCTGCCGGTGCGCTCCCGGTAGAGGCCAAAATTCTTGGAACAGGAGCTGGCCACCAGCACATCGGGAACCCTGTCCGCCAGCAGGCGAAGACCCGCGGCGTCTTCCTCCAGGCCGGTGCCGAAACCCTGGTAGGCGAGATCCACGAAGGGTAGCAGCCCCTTGCGCTCCACAAGCTCGGCGATGCGCCGCCAGTCCGAGGAGCCGAGATCGGCGCCACAGGGGTTATGGCAACAACCGTGCAGCAGCACCGCGTCGCCGAGGACTGCCTTGTCGTCCAGGGTCTCCAGCATCTGGTCGATGAGCACCGAACTGCTGGCCTTGTCGTAGTAGGGGTAGGTTTCCACCGCGAGCCCAGTACCCTGGATCACCGGGTAGTGGTTCGCCCAGGTGGGGTCGCCAACCCACACCCGTGCGTCGGGGTTCATGCGCCTGATGGCCTCGGCGCCGATGCGCAGGGCCCCGGTGCCACCCGGAGTCATCACCGAACGCACCCGGCCATCGCGCACGGCGCCGTGTTCGGCGCCGAGCATCAGATCGATCATGCCCGAGTTGTAGGCTTCCACACCCACCTGCGAGATGTAGGACTTGCTGTCCTCCTGGCCCAACAGGCGCTGCTCGGCGGCCTTGATGGCGGCCATCACCGGGGTCTGGCCCGACTCTGTCTTGTAGACGCCCACGCCAAGATCGATCTTGGTGGCGCGGGGATCCTCCCTGAATGCCACGGAGAGGCCGAGAATGGGGTCGGGGGGCAGGGGTTTCAGGCTGTTGAACATGGTTCCTCGCAAAGCTGATCGGGTGGACGGCGGCGCGCCCACCACGGGGCGGCGACGGCGGCCATTGTAGAGGAGACGGGAAAATTTAGCAGGCGATTTCGGCGCGCATGCGGGGTTTTTGCGAGGCATCGATGGTGCGGCCGGCGAGGATGCCGTTGAGCAGGTTGAACCGCTCAAGGGTGCCCACATCCCACCACTGCCCCTGGAACAACTCGCCACTGACGCTGGCGGCGCGGATGCTGCTCTCCAGCACATTGCGCAGGGGAAAGCGCTCGGAAGCCGCGGGATAGAGGGCGAAGATCTCCGGGCGCATCACACTGATGCCACTGAAGGTGTAGGTCCGCGCCGCGTCACGGGGGTAGCCGACTCGGCTCTCGTCATCGAGGGTGAAATCCCCCACCGCCTTGAAGGGAGGGTTTGGCACCAGCACCAGATGGGCGTCCATGGATTCCGGCCACTGGCGCCGCACCAGGGTCTCGAAGGGGTAGTCAGTCCATACATCCCCGTTGACCAGCAGGAAGGGCTCGGGGCCGAGCAGGGGCAGGGCGCGGCGGATGCCGCCCCCCGTCTCCAGCGGCTCTCCCTCCCGGGACCAGGAAATGCGCACGCCAAAGCGACCGCCATCCCCGAGAAAGGCCTCGATCTTCTCCCCCAGCCAGGCGGTGTTGACGACAAATTCCCGGATCCCGGCGGCGATCAGCCGCTCGATGTGATACTGGATCAACGGTTTGCCGGCAATTTCCAGCAGGGGTTTCGGGGTTGTTTCCGTCAAGGGACGCAGCCGTTCGCCAAAACCCGCTGCCAGAATCATTGCCTTCATGGGGTGTCTCCTGCCTGTCGCCAGGGCCGGTACCAGGGCTGGGCGATGATGGCCGGCATCAGCCGGTCGCCAAACCATTGATGAAATGAGGAAAACTCTTTGTACTCCCCGGTGACTTCCAGGGTATAGCGCAGCACCAGGGGCAGATCGTCCAGGTAGCGGGCCTTGCCGTCCCGCAGCCACAGGCGGGCGAAAATACCCAGCACCTTGAGATGCCGCTGCAGACCCATGAGGTGAAACCAGGCCAGCAACTGCCTGTCATCCACCCCCGCGTCACCCCCCCGCAGTCGCCGCCAGGCCCCGCGCAGGAATCCCAGGGCCCTCTGCCTGACCATGGCGGCGGGCCATCGAATATAGCAATCCTTGAGCAGGGATACCAGATCGTAGCTGAAGGCGCCCACCACGGCATCCTGGAAATCCACCACCCCCACCCGCCCCCCGGGCATCCACAACAGGTTGCGGGAGTGATAGTCCCGATGCACCACCACCTGGGGTTGAGCCAGCGCGGCGCTCACCAGGGTGGCAAAGGTGTCTTCAAGCAACCGCCGCTCCCCCGCGTTCAGCTCCACGCCGAGCAACCGCCCCACGAACCACTCCGGAAACAGCGCCATCTCCTGTTGCAGCAGGCTCTGGTCATAGGAAGCAAACACGTCGGGATCGGGGGCGGCGCCCTGGATCGCCACCAGGGTCTCTTCAGCGGCATCGTAAAGGCTGTCCGCGGTGTCGGTATTGAGCAGCGGCAAATACAGGCGGTCCCCCAGGTCCTCCAACACCATGTAGCCGCGGTCGTAGTCCACGGCATGGACAGTGGGGACATGCACGCCAGCGGCACGCAACACCCGGGCCTTGGCCACGAACGCCGGGTTGTTCTCACGGTCCGGGGGAGCGATGACAGCGATCAGGGAGGGATCCGAGTTGATACGGAAATAATGCCGAAACCCGGCATCCCCGGTGATGGGGGTGACCGCCAGCGGCCCCTGGGGCAACACCGCCCCGACGGGCAGATGGCCGCGCGCCCACGCCGCCAGTTCACCCTGATCTCCCATGCTTCGGCCCCCTGAAAAGGGAGGATTCTAGCGCAATTGCCCACGACCTTGGCGACAGTGCCCGCAGCCGGGCAAAGTTGCGGTAAAATGCCTGTCATTTTTCCACAACGGACAAGAGTCGTACGGCCAATGGGTTGGAAATGCCTTGGAGACAGCAAGCCCCCGCGCCGGGCGATCCATGCCGTCATGGTCGTGGTGGCGGGTCTACAGCTCAACGCCCCGGGCATGGCCCACGGGGCCGACAGCCCCTGGCAGTGTTTCAGCCAGGGGGATGACTGGGTGTGCGAGGGCAACGCCATGGGCGAGCCCCCCGATCACGCCTCAAGCTCGGCGACGGAAACCGTGGAAACGGAGGCCCAGGATCCCGGTTTTTCCCTGACACTGGAGCCGGGTCCCACTGGCGGACAGGACCCCGTGGTCAGTGTCGCCCGCCCCCTGGACTGGGTGCCCATCGGGGAGCTTCCTGATGAATTGAGGCACCTGGTCCCCCGCAATTGCTGCGGCGCCTATGTGGAGCCGCTGCGGGATTACCCAGACGGAGAAAGGGAGCCCGACAGATCGGCGGTGCGGGTCAGCGCCGCCAGCACCGAGGCCCGTGGCGCCATCGCCACCCTGACCGGCGATGTCCAGGTATCCCAGGGTTTCCGTCAGGTACGCAGCGATAGCGCCACCATCGACCAGCGGGCGCGCACCCTGCAACTGGACGGCAACATCATCTTCCGGGAACCGGGCGTGTTGGTCACCGGCGATCTTGCCCGGGTGGACCTCAACAGCGGCCATGTGGATGTGGACAACGCCGAGTTCCTGCTCCATGAATCCAGCGTGCGGGGCACCGCCGACGCCCTGCGCAAGCGCAGCGACAATCGTCTGCACATCGACAATGCCACCTATACCACCTGCGAGCCCATCAGCGATGCCTGGCAGCTCTCCGCCGGGGATATCGACATCGATACCGCCAGGGGCATGGCCACCGCCAGAAATGTCCGCCTGGAGGTTGCGGACTGGCCGATCCTCTACCTGCCCTGGATCCGTTTCCCCATTTCCGACAACCGGGTCACCGGCCTGCTTTACCCGGTGATCATGGCCGGCAATGACAATGGCCTGGACTTCTCCCAGCCGATATACCTGAACCTCGCGCCCAACTATGATGCCACCCTCACGCCGCGCATGGTGCAGAAGCGGGGCGCCATGCTCGAGGCGGAATTCCGCTACCTGAACCACTGGAGCCAGACCATCGTGTCCGGCGGCTACCTTCCGGACGACCGGGGTGGCGATGTGCGTCGCCAAATGACCAGCAGCGGCCTGCGCAAACCCTACCGGGGCGAGGACCGCTGGGTGACCTACCTGGACCACGAAGGGGGCTTCGGACAGCGCTGGAACACCCTGGTGGACTACACCAATGTCAGCGATCCGGATTATTTTCGGGATCTGGGCACCTCGACGCTGGAAGCCAACAGCCAAAGCCATCTCAATCAACAGATCGCCACCGGCTACCGCACCGACAACTGGCACTTCTTCCTGCAGGCGCAACAGTTCGAGACCCTTATCCGGGGCGGTCTCGAACAGTACAAGCAAATGCCCCGCCTCGACGCCAACGGCCAGTACCACCTGGGCAATGACCTTCTCCTGGAGTTGCGCCAGCACGCCGTGGTGTTCGACCACAGCGAAGCCAATGTGGTGGGTACCGGCACGCCCCTGACCCGCGACGTCCGTGACACCACCGTCACCGGCAACCGCCTGCGGGCGGACTATGCCCTGAGTTGGGACAAGCAGTGGCTGTGGGGCTTTTTCCGGCCCACCGCCAGAATCAAGCACGCCAGCTACGACCTGGACAGGCCGCTGATGAATCAAACGGACGACAGCCCCAGTGTCACCGTGCCGGTGGTCAGTCTCGACGGCGGGCTGTTCTTCGAGCAGCGGGACAACTGGCTGCCCAACCACATTCACACCCTGGAACCGCGCATCTACTATGTGCGCTCCAGTTTCCGCGATCAGTCCGCCATCCCCAACTTCGACACCTCCGACCTCACCTTCAGCTACCAGCAACTGTTTCGCGACGATCGCTTTTCCGGCGGCGACCGTATCGGCGACACCGAGCAATTCACCCTGGGCCTCACCACCCGGCTGATCAACGCCGAAAACGGTATCGAGCGGCTGCGTTTGAGCCTGGGGCAAGTCTACTACCTGAAGGACCGCCGAGTGACTCTCAACCCCCTGCTGGCGGAGGAGCTCACCAAGGACACCTCGGACATCGCCGCCGAGCTGTCCGCCAACCTGTTCGACCACTGGCGGGTTCAAGCGGACATGCTTTACGATGAGAACGACAGTTCCATCAACAAGGGCAGTGCCGCCCTGCGCTACAACGACCGCCAGGGCACCCTGTTCAACATGGTCTACCGCTATACCCGGCGCGACAGCCTGGTATTCCAGTTCGGACCAGACGCCCCCCTGGTGGACAATGTGCGGGCTGACATCGAACAGGTGGACCTGTCCCTCGCCGCGCCCCTCGCCCCAAACTGGCGACTGCTGGCGCGCTACAACCACGACCTTCGCACCAACCAGGAACTTGAGATCTTTGCCGGACTCGAATACTCCAGCTGCTGCTGGCGCGCCAGCGTGGTGGCGCGACGCTGGGTGGACAGGGACGAAACCTTTCTCATTGCCAGGGAGAGATTGGCCCACCGGACCGGTCTGTTTTTCCAGATCCAGTTCCGGGGGCTTGCCGGCACCGGCACCCGCGTCAACAATATCCTCAGTGAAGGTATCTATGGCTACCAACCCCCGGAATTCTGATCCATGCTGAACCTCATCAAGCGACACTCCCGACCCCTGCTGACCGCCCTGGCCTTGGCTTTGATCGCATCCCCCGCCCTGTCCCAGATGCGGGTTCTCGATGGCATCGTCGCCATTGTCGACAACGACGTGGTGATGGCCAGCGAGTTGGAGGACAGGGTCAGTACCATCCACCAGCGCATTCAGGAGTCAGGAAACGAGCCGCCACCCCGGGAGATATTGGTGTCACAGGTGCTCGATCGCCTCATCCTGGAACGCATTCAACTGGACATGGCCCGTCGCGCCGGCGTGCGCATCAGCGATGACGAAATCAACGCCACCATTGCCAACATCGCCCAGAGCGAGGGACTCACCCCGGAGCAATTCCTGGGGATGGTGGTCAGCGAGGGCCTGTCCGTGGCGGCCCTCAGGGAGCAACTGGCCACCGAGATGACCCTGGCCCGAGTACAGCAGGCCCAGGTCAACCGGCGCATCTATATCTCGGAGCAGGAAGTCACCAACTTCCTGGCTTCCGAGGAGGGCCGCAACTTCATTTCCCCCGATGTCTACCTGGGCCACATTCTGCTGCCACTGTCCTCCTCCGCCAGCCCCGAGGAAGCTGCCGCCACCCAGGATCTGGCCCGCGACATCCTCTCCAGAATCATCGCCGGGGAAGACTTCCGCGGTCTCGCCTATGCCCACTCCGCGGATCAGAGCGCGCTGCAGGGCGGCGATCTGGGCTGGCGCAAGATCTCCGAATTGCCCGATGTCTTCATCGACCCGGTATCGACCCTGCAGCCCGGCGAGGTCACCGACCTGATCCGCAGCAACGCCGGGCTGCACATCCTCAAACTCTACGACAAGCGCGGCGGCGAGCAGCAGCTGATCCAGCAGAGCAAGGTGCGTCACATCTTGCTCAAGCCCAACGAGATCCGCGACGACGAGGCCACCCGCGCCCGGCTGATGGAAATCGCCGCGCGGGTCCACGACGGGGAGTCGTTCTCGGAGTTGGCTCGCCAATACTCTGAAGATATCGGCTCGGCCCTGGCCGGCGGCGATCTGGGCTGGTCCCTGCCCGGACAGTTCGTGCCGGAGTTCGAATACACCATGAACAACATACCCGTGAATCAGATCTCCGAGCCCTTCCGCACCCAGTTCGGCTGGCACATTCTCCATGTCACCGAACGCCGCGACCAGGATTTCAGCGAGGACATCATGCGCCACCAGGCGGAGTCGATTCTCCGCCAGCGCAAGTTCGAGTCCGAATTGCAACTGTGGCTTCAGGAGATCCGCGACGAAGCCTTTGTCGACGTCAAGATCTGAGATGCGCCTGGCGGTCACTCCCGGCGAGCCCGCCGGGATCGGTCCCGATTTGCTGATTCGGCTGGCTCAGCAGCCGCGGGACTGCGAACTGGTGGCTTACGCCGACCCCGAATTGCTGGTCAGCAGGGCGCGCTTGCTGGGCCTGCCCCTGTCCCTGCGCCCTCCCTGCAACAAGCCCCTGCGTGGAGCCGGTGACCTGGCCATCTCGCCGATCCATCTCGGCCGCACGGTCCACCCCGGGGTGACCGATACCGCCCACGCCCCCTATGTCCTGGAAACCCTGCGCCTGGCCCTTGACGATACCCGTGACGGCACCTGCCAGGCGCTGGTGACGGGCCCTGTGCACAAGGGTGTCATCAACGATGCCGGCATACCCTTCACCGGTCATACCGAATATCTGGCCGAGCACACCGCCACCCCGCGGGTGGTGATGATGCTGGCCACCGAGGGCCTGCGGGTCGCCTTGGTGACCACCCACCTACCCCTGGCGGAAGTACCCGGCGCCATTACCCAGCCGGCCATCGAGGAAGTCCTGGCCATTCTCCACCGCGAGCTGCGGGATCGCTTTGCCATCACCCGGCCGCGCATCCTGGTGTGCGGCCTCAACCCCCACGCCGGGGAGGGCGGGCATCTGGGCCGCGAGGAAATCGACACCATCATCCCCGCGCTGGAATCCTGTCGCCGCCAGGGTATCGACGCCGTTGGTCCCCTCCCGGCGGATACCCTGTTCACTCCCCGCCACCTGGCCCACTGTGACGCGGTGCTGGCCATGTACCACGATCAGGGTTTGCCGGTACTCAAATACAAGGGGTTTGGCGCGGCGGTGAACATCACCCTCGGACTGCCTGTCATCCGCACCTCCGTGGACCATGGAACCGCCCTGGATCTGGCGGGCACTGGCCAAGGGGATACCGGCAGCCTGGAGACCGCCCTGGACTACGCCCTGGCCATGGCCCGGGCAGCGAACCGGAGCACACCGTGACGCAACCTGGAGGTCACCGCGCCCGCAAGCGCTTCGGGCAGAACTTCCTCGCCGATCCCGGTGTTATCGACCATATCGTCGCCGCCATCAACCCTCGGCCGGGGGACAACCTGGTGGAGATCGGCCCTGGCCAGGGGGCGCTAACCGGTCCCCTGCTCGCCGCCAACCCCTCCCTCACCGCCATAGAGCTGGATCGCGACCTGGTGAAACTGCTGGCGCAAAAATTCGCCGGACACCCTCATTTTCGCCTCCTCGAGGGGGATGCCCTGCAGGTGGATTTCGGCGACCTAGCGTCATCGGGGCCGCTGCGGGTGGTGGGCAACCTGCCCTACAATATCTCCACGCCGCTGATTTTCCATTTGTTGCGCTACCTGCCCGCGATCCAAGATATGCACTTCATGCTGCAGAAGGAGGTGGTGGATAGGATGGCCGCGCCACCGGGCAACAAGGCCTATGGCAAGCTGAGTATCATGGTGCAGTATCTGTGTCGGGTGGATCCGCTGTTTCTGGTGCCCCCCGGGGCATTCCTCCCCGCTCCCAAGGTGGAGTCGGCCATCGTGCGACTCAGCCCCAGGGCACAGCCCCTGATGGCCGCGGACAATGTCGCGCTTTTCGAGGAGTTGGTGGGGCTGTGTTTCCAGCAGCGACGCAAGACCCTGCGCAACAACCTCAAGCCCCTGGCGGGCCGCTACCGGCTCGACGACCTGCCCTGGGATACTGGGCGGCGTCCGGAAACCCTGTCAGTGGAAGAGTTTGTCGAATTGAGCAACCACCTGAATCGTCAACATGCCTGACCGACCCATCGAAATCACCGTCAAAACCCGCTACCTGGAGGATCAGTCGCGACCCGCCAGGAATCACTTTACCTTTGCCTACCATGTCACCATCACCAATCGTGGCCGGGTAGCGGCAACATTGCTCACCCGTCACTGGATCATCACCGATAGCGACGGCAACCGGCAGGAAGTGAAGGGCGAGGGCGTTGTTGGACAGAAACCCACACTGCAGCCCGGCGAGAGTTTCGACTACAACAGTGGCGCCGTGTTGAAGACGCCCGTGGGCACCATGGAAGGAGCCTACGGCATGGTGACCCAGGACGGCACCCCCTTTTCCGCGCCCATTTCGCCGTTTTTGTTGGCCGTGCCAGGCAGCATCAACTGATGCCCGTCTATGTCGTGGGGGACATCCAGGGCTGCCTGTCCTGTCTTGAGCGACTGCTGGAAAGCGTCGGATTTCATCCCGGTCGCGACCAGTTATGGGCGGTCGGCGACTTGGTCAATCGCGGCCCCCAGTCCCTGGAAACCCTGCGGTTTTGCAAATCCCTTGGAAGCAGTTTTCGCACCGTGCTGGGTAATCACGACCTGCATCTGCTGGCGGTGGCCAGGGGGCACCGCTCCCCTTCCCAGAAGGATACCTTCGGGGAGATTCTCAATGCCCCGGACCGGGACGACCTGCTGGAGTGGCTACGCCACCAGCCCCTGTTGCTCAGCGACCTGGGCTACACCCTGGTGCACGCCGGCATTCCCCCCCAATGGTCGATTCAAAAGGCCCTCAAGCGGGCCGAGGAAGTCGAGGCCATACTCCACGGCGAACAGCCAGGACGGCTTTTCGGCACCATGTACGGCAACCAGCCGGACCTGTGGAGTGGCTCCCTGGAAGGCCCGGACCGCTGGCGTACCATCACCAACTATTTCACCCGCATGCGTTTTTGCGATGCCCAAGGGCGGCTGGAATTGAACAGCAAGACGGGGCCCGGCAATGCCCCCAAGGGCTTTGCACCCTGGTTCACCCACTCCAACCGCAAGGCGGCCAGCGATAATATCGTCTTTGGCCACTGGGCTGCCCTCAATGGCCTGGTGCGCCAGCCCCATCTTTACCCCCTGGATACCGGCTGCGTCTGGGGAGGGCGGATGCGCCTGATGCGCCTCGACGACGGCACTTACCGCCATGTCAGTTGCGCTGATATCCGCAACTACAGAGGTGCGCGCCTCGAGCATGGCTCCTGATCCGTTCCGCCCGCGGGGCACATCCATTGCCGGCGCTCTGGCCAAACGATGACCGGACCGGCTGTTGTGTTTAGGCGGGCCAATTCGCGGACATAAAAAAACCAGGGCATGCCCTGGTTTTTTTAGCATTTCGAACCGTTATTCAGCTTCAACCACGGTCTCGTCAGTGCCGCCCGCGGGGCGATCCACCAGCTCCACATAGGCCATGGGGGCCTTGTCGCCAGTGCGCAGTCCACACTTGAGGATGCGGATATAACCGCCGGGGCGCTCCTGGTACCGGGGACCCAGGTCGGTGAACAGCTTGCCAACCGCCTCCTTGCTGCGCAGGCGGCTGAAGGCCAGGCGGCGGTTGGCCACGCTGTCGGACTTGGCCAGGGTGATCAGCGGCTCGGCAAAGCTGCGCAGCTCCTTGGCCTTGGGCAGGGTGGTTTTGATGACTTCGTGCTCCACCAGGGAGGCAGTCATGTTGCGGAACATGGCACGGCGATGGGAGCCGGTCCTGTTGAGTTTGCGACCACTGTATCGATGACGCATGGCAGTAATTCCTTAAACGGTTGCTGTCACAGCAATGTTTCTAACCGGCCGCACGAGGGCGACCATCAAGCGGTTTCCGTATCCTTGCGGAGGCTGGCGGGTGGCCAGTTCTCCAGGCGCATACCGAGGGACAGGCCGCGGGAAGCGAGCACATCCTTGATCTCGGTGAGAGACTTCTTGCCCAGGTTCGGCGTCTTGAGCAGCTCCACCTCGGTGCGCTGGATCAGGTCGCCAATGTAGTAGATGCTCTCCGCCTTGAGGCAGTTCGCGGAGCGCACGGTGAGTTCCAGGTCGTCCACGGGACGCAGCAGGATAGGGTCGATCTCGTCGTCCTTTTTCTCGGGCTCGCTGCGCTTCTCGCTCTCCAGGTCGACGAACACCGCCAGTTGCTGCTGTAGGATAGTGGCGGCGCGACGGATGGCTTCCTCCGGATCGATGGTGCCATTGGTCTGAATGTCGAGTACCAGTTTGTCCAGGTCGGTGCGCTGTTCGACACGGGCGGCGTCCACCACATAGGCAACCCGCATCACCGGGCTGAAACTGGCATCCAGGTGGAGGCGACCGATGGAGCGGGTTTCGTCCTCGTCGCTGAAGCGGCTGTCGGCGGGCTGATAGCCGCGACCGCGCTGCACCTTCATGCGCATGGACAACTGGGTATTGCCGGTTATGTTGGCAATGACATGATCCGGGTTGCGGATCTCCACGCTGCTGTCATGTTGAATGTCGCCAGCGGTGACGGTACCTGGACCCTTGACGCTGAGGGTGACCTCTGTCTCCTCCTTGCCGTGCATGACGATGGCCAGGCCCTTGAGGTTGAGCAGCAGGTCGATGACATCCTCCTGCACCCCCTCGATGCTGCTGTACTCGTGCTCCACGCCATCGATCTCCGCCTCGACGATGGCGTAGCCGGGCATGGAAGACAGCAAAATGCGGCGCAGGGCATTGCCGAGGGTGTGGCCAAAGCCCCTTTCCAGGGGCTCGAGAACCACTTTCGCCCGGTTGGCGCCCAACTGGGTCACATCGATGGAGCGGGGAGTAAGAAGTTCTGTCGCTAAAGTCTGCATACGGGTACCTGTATTAGGGCCTGACACGGAGTAGGGCCTGACAAACGCCGATTACTTGGAGTAGAGCTCGACGATGAGGTTCTCGTTGATTTCGGCGGGCAACTCGCTCCTGTCGGGCGTACGCTTGTAGATGCCCGTCAGTTTGTTGGCATCCACTTCGACCCAGTCGACCGAGCCGCGCTGGGTAGCGAGCTGGACCGCGGACTGGATGCGCAACTGCTTCTTGGCCTTCTCGCGGATACTGACCTCGTCACCGGGCTGCACCTGGTAGGAGGGAATGGTCACCTTCTTGCCATTCACCAGAATGGAGCCGTGGGACACCAACTGGCGCGCCTCGGAACGGGTGGCGCCATAACCCATGCGGTACGCCACATTGTCGAGGCGGGATTCGAGCAATACCAACAGGTTCTCGCCGGTGGCGCCCTTGATACGGGCGGCTTCCTTGTAGTAGTTGCGGAACTGCTTTTCGAGCACGCCATAGAGACGGCGTACCTTCTGTTTCTCCCGCAACTGCACGCCGTAGTCGGACAGCCGTCCACGGCGCTGGCCGTGCTGGCCGGGCGCGCTTTCGGCACGGCACTTCGACTCCAGCGGGCGTATGCCGCTCTTGAGGAACAGGTCGGTTCCCTCGCGGCGGGACAGCTTGCAGGTGGGACCTAAATATCTGGCCATGAATTCTGTTCCTCGTTAGACGCGGCGTTTCTTGGACGGACGGCAGCCATTGTGGGGGATCGGCGTCACATCGGTGATATTGGTGATCTTGAAGCCCGTGTTGTTGAGGGCGCGCACCGCCGATTCACGGCCAGGGCCAGGGCCCTTCACTTGAACATCGAGGTTCTTCACGCCGTACTCCTGGGCGGCAAGACCGGCCTTCTCGGCAGCCACCTGGGCGGCGAAGGGAGTGCTCTTGCGGGAACCACGGAAGCCTGAACCACCAGACGTCGCCCAGCTCAGTGCATTGCCCTGGCGGTCGGTGATGGTAATGATGGTATTGTTGAACGAGGCATGCACGTGTGCGATGCCGTCAACGACATTGCGCTTAACCTTCTTGCGAGCCGTTTTTGCGGGTGTTTTGGCCATAAAATTACCTGATTCACTCAACTTGCCAGCGAGCTGGCATGATTAACGCTTGATGGGCTTGCGGGGGCCCTTGCGGGTCCGGGCATTGGTCTTGGTGCGCTGGCCGCGCAGGGGCAGGCCCTTGCGATGGCGCAGACCGCGGTAGCAACCGAGGTCCATCAGGCGCTTGATGCTCATGTTCACTTCACGGCGCAGATCGCCCTCGACGGTGTGGCGGGCAACCTCGTTGCGGACCGCATCCAGCTGCTCCTCGGACAGAGTTGCAATCTTGGTGTCCTCGGCGACGCCAGCGGCGGCACAGATCTGCCTGGC
The DNA here is from genome assembly GCA_050486485.1 of Porticoccaceae bacterium. Lineage (GTDB taxonomy): Bacteria > Pseudomonadota > Gammaproteobacteria > Pseudomonadales > Porticoccaceae > NAT127. The sequence continues at coordinate 5,490 of JBJHDJ010000006.1, read as the reverse complement.
CTTGGTGGGACCAATGCCGTACACATAGGTGAGCGAAATCACCGCATGCTTGTTGTCTGGTATGTTGACGCCGGAAATACGGGCCATTTGTTCTACTCCAAAAGGTCTACTGATTCAGCTTTGTCGAAACCGGCCACCACGGATTCGCCGGGGCGGCGAAAAAAGGCGGACGATCATAGCTTCAAAAGCACGATAAATCAATCGCCGCTGGCGATTATCCCTGCCGCTGCTTGTGACGCGGCTCGGCGCTGCATATCACTCGCAGGGCACCCTTGCGCTTGATAATCTTGCAGTTCCGGCAGATTTTTTTCACAGATGCACGAACTTTCATTGGATATCACCTCGAAAACTAGCGGAGTCCACCGCCATAACCCTTGAGATTCGCTTTCTTCATCAGCGACTCATACTGCTTGGACATCAGGTGCGACTGCACCTGGGCCATGAAATCCATGGTCACGACCACGGCAATCAACAACGATGTGCCACCCAGGTAGAACGGCACATTGAAATACACGTTGAGAAACTGCGGCATCAGGCACACGCCAGCGATGTACAGGGAACCCACCACCGTCAACTTGGTAACGACGCCATCGATGTACCTGGAGGTCTGGTCACCGGGGCGGATGCCGGGCAGATAGGCGCCCCCCTTCTTCAGGTTGTCGGCGATCTCACGGGGGTTGAACATCAGCGCCGTGTAGAAGAAGCAGAAGAAGATGATCAGCGCGGAGAACAGCAGCACATGCAAGGGTTGCCCGGGGCCCAATATCAGGGCGACATCCTGCAGCCAGTCCGGGGCATCGCTGCCCTGGCCAAACCAGGTGGCGATGGTGGACGGGAACAGCAGCAGGCTGCTGGCGAAGATGGCGGGAATCACCCCGGCCATGTTCACCTTGAGGGGCAGGTGGCTCTGCTGGGCGCCGCCATAGGCGCGACGACCTTGCTGGCGCTGGGCGTAATTGACCGTGATACGGCGCTGGCCGCGCTCGATGAACACCACGAAGTACACCACGGCAATCGCCAGCACGGCGATCACCAGAACAGCCAGCAGGTGCAGATCCCCCTGGCGGGCCGACTCGAAGGCCTGGCCAATGGCGCTGGGCAGACCGGCGACGATGCCGGCGAAGATCAGCATGGATATACCATTGCCCACGCCCCGCTCGGTGATCTGCTCGCCGAGCCACATCATGAACACGGCACCGGTCACCAGGGAAACCACGGCGATCAGGTAAAACGAGAAATCCGGCAGATAGGCCATGCCCTGCCCGGCGAGACCCACCGACATGCCGATGCCCTGCACCAGGGCCAGGCCCACGGTACCGTAGCGGGTGTACTGGGTGATCTTGCGGCGGCCGGCTTCCCCTTCCTTCTTGAGCTGCTCCAGGGACGGCGTCACGGCGGTGAGCAGCTGCATGATGATGGACGCGGAGATGTAGGGCATGATCCCCAGCGCCAGGATACTCATGCGCTCCAGGGCGCCCCCGGAGAACATGTTGAACAGGCCGAGGATGGTGCCCTGGTTCTGGTGGAACAGTTGGGCGACGCGATCGGGATCGATACCGGGCACCGGAATGTGGGTACCGATGCGGTAGATGATGATCGCGAGCAGCAAAAAGCGAAGGCGAGCCCAAAGCTCGCCCAAACCTTTTGCTGTGCCTGACGGCAGAGGTCCTGACTTGGCCATTCGCAGTGTGTCCGTTATTCCTCGACCTTGCCGCCAGCCGCTTCGATGGCGGCGCGAGCACCCTTGGTCACGGCGAGACCCTTGACGGTCACCGCCTTGTTCAGTTCGCCGGACAGGAACACCTTGGCGCGCTGAATGCTGCCGTTGATCAGGCCAGCGGCCCGCAACGCGGCCAGGTCCACCACATCGCCAGAGACGGCATTCAGCTCGGCGAGGCGAATTTCGGCGCTGACCATGGCGATACGGGAGGTAAAGCCAAACTTGGGCAGGCGCTTTTGCAGCGGCATCTGGCCGCCCTCGAAACCGGGACGCACACGGCCACCGGCGCGGGCTTTCTGACCCTTGTGGCCGTGGCCACAGGTCTTGCCCAGGCCACTACCGATGCCGCGACCGACGCGCTTGCCTTCCTTGACCCGCCCCGGGGCGGGGCTCAGAGTATTGAGACGCATGATCACTCTCCCTCTACCTTAACCATGTAATTGACCCGGTTGATCATGCCGCGCACTGACGCGGTGTCCTCAACCTCGACGGTGTGACCGATGCGGCGCAAGCCGAGACCCGCGACGCAGGCCTTGTGTGCCGCCAGACGGCCGTGGACGCTGCGCGTCTGTGTAACCTTGATCTTCTTTGCGTTCGTCATTGCCTGATTCCTGTCTCCGGGTACGGCCTGATCAACCCAGGATCTCTTCCACCGTCTTGCCACGCTTGGCGGCGACGGTCTCGGGGGACTGGATGCCCTTGAGGGCGTTGAAGGTGGCGCGCACCACATTCACCGGGTTGGTGGAGCCGTAACACTTGGCCAGTACATTCTGCACGCCGGCCAGTTCCAGCACCGAGCGCATGGCGCCGCCGGCAATGACGCCGGTACCATCCGAGGCGGGCTGCATGTACACCTTGGAGGCGCCGTGGGCGGCCTTCACCGGGTACTGGATGGTGGTGCCATTGAGGTCCACGTCGATCATGTTGCGACGCGCGGCTTCCATGGCCTTCTGAATGGCCTGGGGCACCTCGCGGGCCTTGCCGCGGCCAAAGCCGACGCGGCCATTGCCATCGCCGACAACGGTCAGGGCGGTGAAGGCGAAGATGCGGCCGCCCTTGACGGTCTTGGCCACACGGTTCACCTGGACGAGCTTTTCCATCAGCCCTTCGTTGGGATCTACTTCTCTGGGATTGTTAGCCATGATTCAACCTTTAGAATTCCAGGCCGCCTTCGCGGGCGGCATCGGCGAGCGCCTTGACACGACCGTGGTACTTGAAACCGCTGCGGTCGAAGGAAACCTTCACGACACCCGCCTCGCGGGCGCGCTGGGCAACCAGCTCGCCAACGGCGCGGGCGGCTTCGATATTGCCGGTCTTGCCCTCGCGGAGAGGCTTGTCCAGGGTCGACGCACAGGCGATGACCTTGTCGCCATCGGCGCTGATCACCTGCGCATAGATGTGCCGGGGCGTGCGGTGCACGGTCAGCCGGGTGGCGCCGAGCTCCCGCATCTGGATGCGCGTGCGGCGGGCGCGGCGCAGACGAGCTTGCTTCTTGTCTTTCATGATCGACCCCATCACTTCTTCTTCGCTTCTTTACGACGAACCTGCTCGTCCGCGTAGCGGACGCCCTTGCCCTTGTAGGGTTCGGGCGGGCGGTAGGCGCGAATTTCGGCGGCCACCTGGCCCAGCAACTGCTTGTCGGCTGCCTTGAGAATGATTTCCGTCTGGCTCGGTGATTCGGCGCTGACGCCCGCGGGCAACTGGTACTCGACGGGGTGCGAGAAGCCGAGGCTCAGATTGACCTTGTTGCCCTGAACCTGGGCACGGTAGCCGACGCCAACCAGCTGCAGCTTCTTTTCGAAGCCCGCGCTGACGCCCACCACCATGTTGCTGACCACGGAGCGCAGGGTGCCGGCCTGGGCCCAGGACGTCTGGGCGTTGTCGGCGGGGGCAAAGGTCAGGACATTGGCGTCCTGGCTGATCACCACCCGGGGGTTGGCACGGGTGGTCAGGGTGCCCTTGCTGCCCTTGACCATGATTTCGCCACCGTCCTGTTTCACCTCAACCCCGCTGGGGAGGTTCACAGGACTCTTTGCAATTCTAGACATCTCGCAATCTCTTCAGAATGTGCCAGTTAGAAAACTGTGCAGAGAACTTCGCCACCGATACCGGCAGAACGGGCCGCACGGTCAGACATGACCCCTTGACTGGTGGACACGATGGCCACCCCGAGACCGTCGCGAACCTTGGGCAGTTCCCGGACACCGGCGTAGTGACGCAGGCCTGGGCGGCTGGAGCGACTGATCTCCTCGATCACCGGCTTGCCCTCGAAATACTTGAGGTTGATGGTCAGGGTCGGCTTGGCATCGCCGGCAACCGAGAAATCCTCGATATAACCTTCGGACTTCAGCACCTCGGCCACGGAAACCTTGAGCTTCGAGGACGGCATCTCAACGCTCGGGCGGTTGCGCGCATGGGCATTGCGGATGCGTGTCAGCATGTCGGCCAGTGAATCTTGCATACTCATGTGAATCGTTCCTCTTCGCTTACCAGCTGGCCTTGACCAGGCCGGGGACATCCCCGCGCATGGCTGCTTCACGCAGTTTGTTACGACAAAGACCGAACTTGCGGTACACCGCATGGGGCCGGCCGGTGATGCGGCAACGGCGCTGCCGGCGGGCGGGACTGGCGTCGCGCGGCAGTTTCTGCAGTTTTACCGTGGCTTCCCAGCGCTCTTCGTCACTGCTGTTCGGGCTGTTGATGATGGCCTTCAGCTCGGCACGCTTGGCGGCGTACTTGGCGACCAGCAGGGCGCGCTTGGATTCGCGCTCGATCATGGATCTCTTTGCCATAACTCGTACCTTAACCTCTCAGAGGAAAGTTGAACGCCCTCAGCAGGGCGCGGCCTTCGTCGTCATTGCGGGCCGTGGTGGTGATGGTGATATCCAGGCCCCTCAGTTTGTCCACCTTGTCGTAGTCGATCTCGGGGAAAATGATCTGTTCATTCACGCCCATGGAAAAGTTGCCACGGCCGTCGAAAGACTTGGGGCTGATACCGCGGAAGTCGCGGATCCGGGGAATGGCGATGTCGATCAGCCTTTCCAGGAATTCATACATGCGGTCTGCGCGCAGGGTGACCTTGCAGCCGATCGGCCAGCCGTCGCGGATCTTGAACCCGGCCACGGACTTGCGGGCCTTGGTGATCACCGGCTTCTGCCCGGAGATCAGGGTCAGGTCATTGACCGCGTTCTCGAGAATCTTCTTGTCGGCGATCGCCTCGCCAACACCCATGTTGAGGGTGATCTTGGTGATGCGCGGCACCTCCATGGGGTTGTCCAGTCCGAGTTCAGCCTGCAGTTTCGCGGCGATCTCGCTTTTGTAGAGCTTTTTGAGCTTGGCCATTGCAATATACCTGTCAGCCGCCCACGACGGCGCCATTGGACTTGAAAACCCTGACCTTGGTTCCGTCGTCGAGGACCTTGAAACCGGCGCGGTCAGCCTTGCGGGTCTCGGGGTTGTAGAGCGCCACATTGGAGTAGGCGATCGGCGCTTCCTTCTCGATGATGCCACCGGGCACGCCGAGCTGGGGGTTGGGCTTCTGGTGCTTCTTGATCATCTGCACGCCGGACACCAGCAGGCGACCGTCGTCGAGAACCCGCAACACCTTGCCGCGCTTGCCCTTGTCCTTGCCGGCAATGACGATCACTTCGTCATTGCGCTTGATTTTCTTCATACCCATCTTCAACCTCCTCCGGGCCTAGAGAACTTCTGGAGCCAGAGAAATAATTTTCATGAACTTCTCACTGCGCAGCTCGCGGGTCACGGGCCCG
>JBJHDJ010000005.1:0-25703 GCA_050486485.1 Porticoccaceae bacterium | reverse complement strand
ACGCTCCATGACGGTGTCTACCAGGCCTATGGACAGAACCTCGAGGTGGAACGGGGCGTGCTGATCTTTCAGGGCCAGGTGGACAATCCAGGGCTGAATATCCGCGCCGTGCGCCGCGTGCCTGGCACCTCGGTGGGTATCGACATCGGCGGCGTGGCCCAGGATATCCGCAGCGAGGTGTTTTCCGACCCACCCCGCCCCCCCACCGAGGCCATGGCGATCCTGATCACCGGCAAGGCTCCCAGTCAAATGACGGAGTCCGACGCCAACCAGGTGATCAACGCGGCGGCGGCCCTGGGGCTTGCCCAGAGCGATGGCATCACCAACAATCTGCAAAGCGCCTTCGGTCTCGATGTGGTGGACCTGCAGGGGGGCGACGACTACCTGGACAGCTCACTGGTGGTGGGCAAGTACCTGACCCCCGATCTGTTCGTGAGCTATGTGCAGAACCTGTTCACCCCGGCGGGCAGTGTGCAGCTCGAGTACAGCCTCACCCGCCACCTGGGGCTCAAGGCCAGCTCGGGAGAAACCCAGAGCTTCGACCTGTTGTACCGCATCGAGCATGGCGGCCGCGATTGATTCTTGGGCACCTCTTGGATTTATCGTGACAACCTTGACCTTGGGCAAGCCGGGCGTCATGGATCTGTCATAGACTTGTAGCAATATCGGATTATCCCCAACTCCAACCACCGACCCATCACAGACCGCTGAATGAGCAACAAGTCGCTGTACTTCGCCAAGGAACTGAGCTGGCTGTCCTTCAACGAAAGGGTTTTGCAGGAAGCCGCGGACCCCCGCAACCCGGTCGTGGAACGGGTGCATTTTCTAGGCATCTTTTCCAACAACCAGGATGAATTCTTCAAGGTCAGGGTGGCCGATGTGCGCCGGGCGGCGCGCCTGGAGGATCACACCGGGCGCCCCGGCGAGGCCTCGCGGATGCTCGCCCAGATCCAGGATCGGGTGATGCAGCTCAGCAACAAGTTCGACGCCATCTACGAGGATGTGCTCAAGCAGCTCGAACACAAAAAGGTTTTTTTCATCACCGAGGAAAAGCTTTCCGACAAGCAGGGCAAGTGGCTGGACAGGCACTTTCGCGACCATATACTCCAGCATGTGGTACCTATCTGGGTCACCGACAGCATCCGTCTCGACCAGTTGCTGGACGATGATGTGTCCTATCTGGCGGTGCAGTTGAAGAAAGGCAAACTGCGGCGCTACGCCATTCTCGACATTCCCGAGCGGGTACCGCGCTTCATCAATGTGCCACCCGACCGCGGCCAGGCCCGCAATTACTTCATGGTCATGGACGAGGTGATCCGCCACTGCCTGGACCAGATTTTCAAGCCCTTCGTGGATTACGACAGCGTCACCGCCTGGTCCATGAAGTTCTCCCGGGACTCCGTGTACCGGCTGGACGACGATGTGGACCTCAGCCTGGTGGAAAAACTGTCCCTGGGGATGAAACAGCGCCTCACCGGTGAACCGGTGCGCCTCAGCTACGACAAGACCATGCCCAGCGAGATGGTGAGCATTCTGCGGGAACGGCTAGGCATCGAGAATATCGACAGCGTGATCCCCGGCGGTCGCTATCGGAATTTCCGCGACTTCATCCGCTTCAGCAACCCCGGCAACAAGTGGCTGGAAAACCAACCGCTACCGCCACTGCGCAGCAGTCGCTTCGACAACCATCGCAATGTCTTCGAGGCCCTGGACGAGGGCGATGTGCTGCTGTTCTACCCCTACCACCGCTTCAACTATTTCACGGAATTCGTGCGCCAATCCGCCTTCGACCCGGCGGTGCGGGACATCAAGATCAACGTCTACCGGGTGGCCGCCAATTCGCGGGTCATCGAATCGCTGATCGATGCCGCCCGCAACGGCAAGACGGTGACCGTGAATATCGAACTGCGCGCCCGTTTCGACGAGGAACACAACCTCGAGATGACCGAAAAGCTGGCGGACGCCGGCGTCAAGGTGACCCTGGGCATCCCGGGCCTCAAGGTCCACTCAAAGTTGTGCGTGGTGACCCGCCAGATCCCTGATGGCGAGAAGCTCTACGGGGTGCTGGCCACCGGCAACTTCAACGAGAGCACCGCCAGGGTATACACCGACTTTGCCCTGTTCACCGCCCACCCGGATATTTGCGCCGACGCCGCCAGTGTGTTCCAGTTCATCGACGCCAGCTACAGGCATCCACGATTGAGCCACCTGTGGGTATCGCCCCTCAATACCCGCTCGGAAATCGAGCGGCTGATCGTCCGGGAGATCGACCATGCCCGCAACGGTGGCAAGGGTTTGATCAAGGTGAAGGTGAACAACCTGGTGGACGAGAAAATCACCGGCCTGCTCTACCAGGCCAGCCAGGCGGGCGTGGAGGTGCGGCTATTGGTGCGTGGCATGTGCGGGGTAAGGCCAGGGCTCAAGGGCATCAGCGAGAACATCCGCATTACCAGCATCGTCGACCGCTTTCTGGAGCACACCCGCCTGTTCGTGTTCAACAACCTGGGAGAACCGGATGTGCTGATCTCCTCGGCGGACTGGATGACCCGCAACCTGGACGAGCGGGTGGAGGTGTCCTGTCCCATTCTGGATCCCGGGTTGAAGAAAATGCTGATCGAAATTCTCGATATCCAATTGGCGGACAACCAGAAGGCGCGCATCATCGACGCCGACCAGAAGAATCACTATGTACCCCGCGGCAATCGCCGCAAGGTGCGCTCCCAGGAGGATCTGTACGACTACCTGCTTAGAGTCGAGGGTGGGTGAGTCAGTTGTCGGTTGTCAGTTGTCGGTTGTCGGATTGTTGTCCGGGCCGAAGGGTTTGGTCAGTAGTATCAGCCTTGGCAACAGCACCAGGGCCCCCAGCAGCGCCATCAGCATGCCCACTCCGGTGAGCAGGCCGAAATAGATCGACGGCTTGAAGTTGGACAGGCCAAGGATGGAGAAGCCGACGATGATGATCACCGAGGTATAGAACAGCGCGCGACCGATGGTGCCGTGGGCCCGGTGCATGGCCGCCAGGTAATTGCCATCGGCGGCGAACTCGCGGCGGAAGCGGTGGATGTAGTGAATGGCGCCGTCCACGCCAATGCCCACGGTGATGGCGGCGATGGTGATGGTCATCATGTCCAGGGGCACACCCGTCAGCCCCATGCCCCCCAGGACCGTCGAAGCCGCCAGCAGGTTGGGGGTGATGGCGATCACCGACAGGGTCAGGGAACGGAACAGCACCAGGAACATGGCCATGATGCCAAGGAAAACGGCGCCTATGGTGAGTATCTGGGACTGGTAGAGGCTTTGCAGCAGATTGTTGTAGAGCACCAGCAGCCCGGAGAAACGGTACTCCTCCTCGCCGAGCCCCATCTCGTCGCCCATGAAATCGTGCAGTTGCGCCAGCAGATCGGCGCGCCGCAACTCGGAGGCGGTTTCCACGGTGCGCATGGTGAGCCGGGTTTCCCCTGCCTCGTCGTCAAGGTAAGGGGTGATCAGCAGCGCGGTGAGCTCCGGCGACAGGGTCTGGCGCATGAAGGCCAGCTCGAAATCATTGAGACGGTGTCCCATCAGCTCGTTGGCGACATGAAAAACGGTAACCAGGGAATTGACCTTGCCAATTTCCGGCAGGGACTCCAGGTAGGTGTGCAACTGTTCCAGTTGATCGAGTCCGGCGCGGGTAAACCAGTAGCTCTGGACAACCTGGGGCTGGCCATTGCCATCGCTAAAAGGGTCTTCGCCAAAGGGGTCATCGCCAAACGGATCTTCATCAAAAGCGTTGTCGCCAAACGGGTCTTCATACAATCCCTCGTCGCCAAAGGGATCATCCTCGAAGGGGGCATCCTCGTCGAAATCAACGGCGCTAACGGGTATATCCGCCTGGGCAGGCTTGCGCACCACGATATCAAAGGGCGTGGTGCCCCCCAGGTTGGCATCTATCACCGACAAACCCTGGTAAATTTCCGTGCTCTTGCGGAAGTAGTCGATAAAACGGTTGTCCACCTCCAGACGCGAGATGCCCCAGGCCGCCAGCAGGGCCACCGCCAGACTGCCTCCCAGCACGACACCGCCGAAACGCTCGGTGAAGCGCGACAACACCAGGGTGAAGGGGGTATCTTCCCCCGGGCGGTGGCGCACCGGTTTTTTGCCCCAGGCGACGATGCCCGCGGGGATCAGCACGAAGACCAGGATGAAGGCCACCATCAGACCGATGGTCATCATCCAGCCGAAATCGATCACCGGGCGAATATTGCTCACCACCAGGGAGACGAATGCCACCATGGTGGTGAGCACCGTGTAGAGACAGGGTATGAACATGACGCGCACGGTTTCTTCCACCAGCCGTTCCTGGGGCCAGTCTGGGTTTTTCCAGTGCAGCTCCCGATAGCGCACCACCAGGTGAATGGTCACCGCCATGGTGATGATGATCAGCACCAGCACAAAATTCGAGGAAATCACCGTCAGCCGCCAGTCAGCCCAACTCAGGCCACCGAGCATGATCAGCACCGCCAGGCCACAGGAGGCCAGGGGCAGCAGTACCCAGCGCAACTGACGGAAGATCACCGTGAGGGTGATGATGATAAACAGCACCACGCCGATGCCGAAAACCACCATGTCGCTGGCCACATAATCGACGATATCGGCGGTGATCATGGTGGGACCGCCGAGGAACAACTCAGCCCGATCCCGGTAGTCGTCCATCAGGTCGCGGACCCGCTGCACCCGCTGCCGGTCCTCGATATCGAGCCGGGTGCGGTATTCGCGGAATTCCCGTTCCAGGGTGGCCAGCTCCTGCCGTCCCGCGCTGTCCAGTTCGCCACGGTTATCCCGCACCCGCAGGGCATCGCGGCGGCGAACCATCTCGATATAGCGGGCGTCACCCTCGAGATTGGCGACGATCCCCGTGGTCTGGCCGTCCGGCCCGAGAATCAGGTTTCTGTAAATGGGGGAAGTCTGGAACTCCCGCTTGGCGGCTTCGCGGTCGACGCCTTCCGTCAACAGGGTCCGGGGTTCATCGTGGAGATCGGCGATGTCGATGCGGGGGCTGAACAACAGGGGCACATTGACCAGGGACTGCACATTGCCGACACCGGGGATGGTGGCCAGTTCCCGGGTGAGGGATTCCAGCGTCGCCAGGGATTCATCGGAGAACAAGTCCACCCCCAATGGCCGGTAGGTCACCACCAGAATGTCGCTGCTGCCGTAGCGCTGATTGACTTCCCGGAAGAAATCGAGATCGTCATCCGTCTCCAGGGTGAGGGCGTCGGCGGAGGCGTCGATGCGGAAATTGGGCAACCCGGCGGCCATGGCAAGCGCCACCGCCAGCACCACCAGCAAGGTGGCCCAGGGGCGCTGCAACACGATGCGCTCGTAAAACCCCAGCAATCGATCAGCCATGACACCCATCCTTCCACGACGAAAAGTCGCCATTATCCGCAACTGCCGCGCTGGAAACCAGCGCAAACCCCTTCAACCGTGGAAGCAACTTACCGACAGGGAGCCACTACGCAACGGGTTGATTCCCGGCAGGACACTATGTAAATCTGTGTAAACCCTCCTTGCCGGTTGGGACTCTGTGCAAGAATATCCACTTGATCCTCCGCCCCAAGCAATCGCCATGCACGACATCCTGATCATCGACGACGACAGCGAACTGGGGGAGCTGCTCAGTGAATACCTGGTGCCCGAGGGTTTTACCACCACCCTGGTGACCCGTGGCGACACCGGCGCCGAACAGGCTCTCGCCCACGGCTATGACGCGGTGATTCTGGATGTCATGTTGCCGGGCATGAACGGTTTTGATGTACTGAGGGCCATCCGCGATGTGTCCTCCGTGCCGGTCATCATGCTGACCGCCAAGGGAGAGGACATCGACCGCATCCTCGGTCTCGAAATCGGCGCCGACGACTACCTCCCAAAGCCCTTCAACCCCCGCGAACTGGTGGCCCGCCTGCGCGCCGTGCTGCGCCGCCACGCGCCCGCCGAAGGCGCCGACCCGGATCTGATACAGTGCCGCCATCTGCGCCTGTGGTCGGGGGCGAGAAAGGCGCAATTGGGAGATGCGGAACTGTGTCTCACCAGCACCGAATTCAATGTGCTGGAAACCCTGGCCCGCAACGCGGGCCGGGTAGTAAGCAAGGAGCAGTTGTACCAGAAGGCCCTGGGGCGCTCCCTGAGCCCCTATGACCGCAGTCTGGACATGCATATCAGCCACCTGCGCCGCAAGTTGTCGGAACTGGACGAGAACCTGGTCATCCATACCGTCAGGGGCACGGGCTACCAGTTGGAGAACTGATGAGACTGTACTGGAAAATCCTTACCTGGTTCTGGTGCGCCCTGCTGTTGATCACCGTGGCCATCATCTGGGGGGCGCGGGTCTATATCCAACAATCCATGCCATTCTCCACGCGTCTGCCCCAGGCCCATGTGGACGCCGTGGTCCTGGCATTCGAGCAGGGAGACACTTCCAGGGCCAGGGAATTGGCCCTGGAACTGAGCAGTGAAAACCGCGCCACCATCTATGTGCTCGACAGCAATGGCGAGGATATCCTTGGCCGCCCGATCCGACCCGTGGTGCAGTCCCTGTTGCAGGACGAACCCCTGCGCCGCCATTTGATCATCTCCCAGGTACGACTACCGGACGGTGAACTGTACCAGGTGGTCACCGCCAGACCACAGACCTCGAACTTTCTCACCTCCGAACCCCTGCAGTGGATCTCCCGCGTCAGCGCCATCCTGGTCAGTTTCCTGATGTGCCTTTGGCTGGCCCGCTACCTCGCCGCCCCCATCGAGCAACTGGGCATGGCGGCTCGCCGCCTGGCCAACGGTGAACTGGGGGTGCGCGTGGGCAACCTGCGGGGACGCCGCGACGAGATCGCCGACCTGGCCGCCGACTTCGACACCATGGCGGCGCGCATCCAGGATCTGGTGCAGGGCCGCCAGCAGTTGCTGCGGGACATTTCCCACGAACTTCGCTCCCCCCTTGCCCGCCTTCAGGTTGCCCTCGCCCTGGCGCGCCGCCAGGGGCCCGAGGCCCTGGACCGCATCGAGCGGGATCTGCTGCGCCTCGAGGAGCTTATCGGGGAGGTGCTGGCCCTGTCGCGCCTGGACAACAGTCTCGACATCCATCTCGACGAACAGATATGCCTCAGTGATCTGGTGGAGGATATCGTCATCGACGCGCGTCTCGAGGCGGAGCAGAAGCCGTGCCAGCTGCGCACGGCTATCAGCCCAGGCATCACCGTCACCGGCAATGCCGAGTTGCTGCATCGCGCCATCGAGAACATTCTTCGCAACGCCATCAAGTACACACCCCCAGGTAGCGGGGTCGACCTGGCAGTGAGCATGGAGAAGGACAGCATCCGCATCCAGGTGCGGGATGAAGGGCCAGGGGTCGCCAGTGAGGAATTGGAGTCGATGTTCGACCCCTTCGTGCGACTGGACAGCGCCCGGGAACACCGAAGTGGTGGCTACGGACTTGGTCTTGCCATTGCTCGACGGGCCATTGAGCGGCACGGCGGCCAGGTAATGGCCAGCAACGGTGCCACAGGTCAGTGTCTGAGCGTCGACATTCGCCTTCCCGCTCCACTAGGGCCTCAAGTCGAGACGCCCAGGGACGCCAATACAGGCGATGGCAAGCCGGCGACGCCAGCCGTGACTTGACCAACCTGTATTACTTGACCACCTTGAGGCTCGGGCGCTTGGCTGCTGGCGAGGAGCCGCCGTTGCCACCATCCGGCTTGCGACGAGGGCCTTTCGGCTTGTCACTGCTCCCCGGCCCCGCCGGGGGCTGTGGGTCGCGGGGTTCCGCCTGAAAGACCATTCCCTGGCCATTTTCGCGGGCATAGATACCCATCACCGCCTGGACGGGGATCACGATGTCGGTGGGGACACCACCAAAGCGGGTGTTGAACGACACGCTCTCCAGGTCCATGTGGAAAGCCGTCACCGCCCGGGGCGCCACATTGAGAACGATCTGGCCGTCGGAGACATGCTGCTGGGGCACCATGACCCCGTCCATCAGGGCGTTCACCACCAGGTAGGGGGTGCAGTCGTTGTCGACGATCCAGTCGTAGAAGGCCCTCAGCAGATAGGGGCGGTTGGAGGTCATGGTGGCGCTCATGGCATGGATCCGCCTGGCGAGCCGTCAGGCCGGTTGCGGAGGCCGGATACCATCAGCGCATATCCCTTTCCAGGTCCGTCAGACTGAGCCGGAAGGATGGCCTCAGGAACAGGCGTTCCATGTAGGCAATGAGGGGTTTCGCCTGGCGGCTGTTGGGCAGTTTGACGCCAAGCTGCTCCAGGCGCCACAGTAATGGCGCCAGGCAACAATCCACCAGGGTGAACTCCTCGTTCATGAAATAAGGGGTCTCGGCGAATACCGGAGCCACCGCCAGCAGGTTCTCCCGCAACTGCTTGCGGGCACGGTCCGCGTCCTTGCCCTGGGGCGCGGCGAGGATCGCGTCCACCTCCGTGCACCAGTCCCTCTCGATGCGGTACATGAACTGGCGGCTAAGGGCCCTGGCCACCGGGTAGACCGGCAGCAGCGGAGGATGGGGGAAGCGCTCGTCCAGGTATTCCATCATCACCTTGGATTCGAACAGCACCAACTCCCTGTCCAGCAAGGTGGGCAAGGTGCCGTAGGGATTGATCTCCAGCACCTCGTCGGTGATGGCCGTGGGACTCATATGCTCGATGTCCACGGTGATGTCCTTCTCCGCCAGCACGATCCGTACCCGGTGGCTGTACTGGCAAGCGGGATCGGAAAAGAAGGTCATCGTCGAGCGTCTGGTGGCAACCCCCATGTTCTATTTCCTCGGTAGCGAAGGGCAGTGGGCGGCCTGGGCCGCTCGTTTCCTTCAGTGGACATCCTTCCAATATTCGCGGTTGAGCAGCAACACCAGAACCAACAGGAAGGACAGGAACAACAGCACATAGATGCCGATAACCCTGCTCTTTTCCGCCACGGGGTTGGCCATGTAACCCATGAAGTTCACCAGGTCGTAGACCGCCACGTCGAATTCCTCGGGGGTCATGGTGCCCTCCTCCACCAGGGTGAAGGTGCCACAGGGGTCATCGAGGATGGGTTCCCCGGTGAGGGGATCCTGCTTGATGCCACCATTGGCGGCGCGCACGGGTCCCGGGGCACAGGCCTGTAGACCCTGGAGGTCGAGCATCGCGTGGGGCATGGCGACATCGGGAAACACACGGTTGTTGACCCCGACGCCGCGGGTGGGATCCACATAGAAGTTGCGCAGGTAGGTGTACAGCCACTCCGGTGAGCGCACCCGGGTGAGCAAGGTGAGGTCCGGGGGCGGCGCGCCGAAGTACTGGGTGGCCTCCCGGTAGGGCATGGCGATTTTCATCAGGTCGCCGATCTGCTGGTCGGCGAACACCAGATTCTCCATCACCAGGTGCTCGGGGATGCGCAGATCCTCGGCAACCCGACCCCAGCGGGAATACTGCGCGGCGTGACAGCCCATGCAGTAATTGACGAACAGCTTGGCGCCATTCTGCAGGGAAGCCTTGTCGGACGGGTTGAGCCTGACCTGGTCGCACTCGATGGTGCCGCAGGGATGAGCGCCCTCGGCGCCCACCACCTTGAGGGGCAGGAAGATCAACAGGGCGACCACCACCACCGCGCCCAGGGTCTTGAGCGGACCCATGCCACCGTCCATGGTGACCCGCTTGGGCTCCGGCAGGGTCTTCTCGTACCTGGTCCAGAAGAACATGCCAATGAAGTAGCCGAAGTAGATGATGGTGCACACCTGGGCCAGGAAGGTACGGGCGGGAGTGGGCTGCTTGACGCCGAGCACGCCGAGAATCACGAAGGCGGCCACGAACACCAGCACCATGTAGCGGCTGATCTTGCCCTTGTAGCGCATCGACTTGACGGGACTGCGGTCGAGCCATGGCAGCACGAACAGAATGGCGATGGCCGCCCCCATGATCAGAAAGCCGAGGAACTTGTCTGGCACCGCCCGCAACATGGAGTAGTACGGTGTGAAGTACCAAACCGGGGCGATGTGATCCGGGGTCTTGAGGGGGTTGGCGATCTCGAAGTTGGGTTTTTCCAGGAAGAAACCACCCATCTCCGGCATGAAGAACACGATGAAGGAGAACACCATCAGGAAGATGACGATGGGCACCAGGTCGTGCACGGTGTAGTAGGGATGGAAGGGGATGCCGTCGAGGGGCTTGCCGTTCTCGTCCTTGGTTTTCTTGATCTCGACACCGTCGGGGTTGTTGGACCCCACCTCGTGGAGCGCCAGGATGTGCAACACCACCAGCGCCAGCAGCACGATGGGCAGCGCCACCACATGGAGGGCCATGAAACGGTTGAGGGTGATGCCCGAGATGAGGTAGTCACCGCGCACCCACTGCACGATATCCTCGCCCACATAGGGGATGGCGCCGAACAGGGAAATGATTACCTGGGCACCCCAGTAGGACATCTGACCCCAGGGCAACACATAGCCCATGAAGGCCTCGGCCATCAATACCAAGTAAATGGTCATGCCGAAGATCCACACCAGTTCCCGGGGCGCCTTGTAGGAGCCGTAGATCAGGCCGCGGAACATGTGCAGGTAGACCACCACGAAGAACGCCGAGGCGCCGGTGGAGTGGATGTAGCGGATGATCCACCCGTACTCCACGTCCCGCATGATGTATTCAACGGAAGCGAAGGCACGCTCGGCGCTGCCCTCGTAGCTCATCAGCAGCCAGATGCCGGACACCAGCTGGATCACCAGCACCAGCAGGGACAGCACGCCGAACATGTACCAGAAGTTGAAATTCTTGGGGGCATAGTACTTGCCCATGTGGGTGTCCCAGGCGCGCTGCACCGGCAGACGCTTGTCGATCCACTGCCAAAGTCCCGTTAGCCTGCTCATCACGCGCCCTCCTGGTCGATACCGATGACAATGACAGAGTCACTCTCGTAAGCGTAGGGAGGGACATCCAGGTTGGTGGGTGCCGGCACACCGGAATAGACCCGGCCCGCCAGGTCGAACCGAGAACCGTGACAGGGGCAGAAAAAGCCCCCCAGCCAGCTGGCGTCGGAGCCGCCACCGGCGGGATCCACACCGACTTCGGGGCGGTACATGGGGGCGCAGCCCAGATGGGTGCAAAGGCCCACCATCACCAGCAACTCGGCCCTGATGGCGCGGTTTTCTGGGTCCACATAGTCGGGCTGGATGGAATCCCTGGAGAGCGGATCGCGCAGCTGCCCGGTCAGTTGCTCCAGGGTGGCAAGGGCCGCCTCGCCGCGACGGAGAACATAGACCGGTCGTCCACGCCACTCCACGGTAATCATCTCGCCGGGCTCGAGATTGCCGACATTGACCCTGACCGGGGCCCCGGCCGCCCGAGCCTTGGCGCTCGGCTGCCAGGAACCGACAAACGGGACAGCGGCACCGACAACCCCCACGGCGCCCACCACACAGGTGGCGCCCGTCAGGAAGCGGCGGCGTCTTTGGTTGACTCCGTCGTTACTCATGAAGTTCTCCGTAAAAGCAGCAGGAATTCTCGTTGAGGCGTGATCAAAATGGCGAGCAATGGTAATGAAAAGCCCCACGCATTACAAGCCGATTCGCGCACCCCTGAGCGCAACTCCATGATTTAAAAACAAAAAAGCCCGGACAAAAAATCCGGGCGCTTTTGGCTTTCGGTGCTGACCGGGGTGGATCAGCGCTTGGAGTACTGGGGACGCTTGCGGGCCTTGTGAAGACCGACCTTCTTGCGCTCCACCTCGCGGGCATCGCGGGTCAGGTAGCCGGCCTGGCGCAGGGGGGCGCGCAGGTTCTCGTCGTACTGCAGCAGGGCGCGGGCGATGCCATGGCGTATGGCGCCGGCCTGGCCGAAGCTGCCACCACCGGTGACGGTGATATAGGCATCGAACCGGTCGACGCTGTCGGTCACTTCAAGGGGCTGACGGACGATCATGCGGGCCACTTCGCGGCCGAAATAGTTGTCGATGGGACGGCTGTTGATAACGATATTGCCGCTGCCGCTCTTGAGAAAAACCCGCGCCGACGAAGTCTTGCGGCGACCGGTTCCGTAGTATTGAGTGTCTGCCATGGTCTGCCTTCCGTCAGATGTTCAGTGCTTGGGGTTGCTGGGCCGTATGGGGGTGCTGATCGCCGGCGTACACCTTGAGCTTGCGCAGCATGGCGCGCCCCAGGGGACCGCGGGGCAGCATGCCCTTGACGGCGATTTCCAGGGTGCGGCCAGGGGCCTTGTCCTGGAGCTTTTCAAATGTCGTGGACTTGATGCCACCGGGAAAGCCGGTGTGGCTGTAGTAGATCTTGTCCTTGGCCTTGTTGCCGGTCACCCGCAGCTTGTCGGCGTTGATCACCACGATGTAGTCGCCGGTGTCCACATGGGGGGTGTATTCGGGCTTGTGCTTGCCCCGCAGTCTGCTGGCGATGTCGGCCGCGAGCCGGCCGAGCACCTTGTCGCTGGCGTCCACCACGAACCAGTCGCGGGTTACGGTTGCGGGTTTTGCTGTAAATGTTTTCATCGAGTCCTGCCTGAAATCAGGGGGGTTCAAAAAAGAGGGCGAATTCTACCCACCGGCTTTGGGGTTTTCAAGCGGTTTGTGGCGGGGGTTGGGAGTTTCACGTTACACGTAACACGTTACACGTGGGAGGGAGCCCCGCCCGAGGTGCTGGCGTCCCAAGCCCAGTCGAGGGATCTGAGCCCCGGGGTATCAGATCCCTCAAGGTTGGGATGACAGCGGTCTTGCGGCTGGCACCCACCTGTTACGTGTTGCGTGTACCGTGCAACTCAAAAAAATCAAGGCCGGTGCGCCCGCGCCAGGTACTCCCTCGACTGCATTTCCAGCAGCCGGCTGCGGGTGCGCTCGAACTCGAAGGCAAGCCGCGAACCGCCGTACAGGGACTCCAGACCCGCTTCCGCGGAAAGGATCAGCTTGACCCCACGGTCGTAGAACTCGTCCACCATGTTGATGAAGCGCCGCGCCTGGTCTTCCATGGCGCCGGTCAGCACCGGCACATCACTGACCAGCACGGCATGGAATTCGCGGGCAATCTCGATATAGTCGTTCTGGCTGCGGGGCCCATCGCACAGGGCCCGAAAGGCGAACCACACCACATCCTCCCCGACGAAGCGGCAGGGAATGGGCCGCCCCTCCACCTGGATCTCGACCCCCTCGCGGACCTCGCCGGCGGCGGGCACCAGGCTGTGGAAGGCCGCCTCCAGCGCCTGCTCGGCGCCGGCGTCGAGGGGCGAGTGGTAAATCTCCGCCTGCTCCAGGGCGCGCAGTCGGTAATCCACCCCCCCATCCACATTGACCACCTCGCAGTGGGCCTTGACAAGGGCAATGGCCGGCAGAAACCGCTGGCGCTGCAGGCCATCCCGATACAGACCATCCGGCACGATATTGGAGGTGGCCACCAGGGTCACGCCGCGCTCGAAAAGGTGTTCGAACAGGGTGCCGAGGATCATCGCGTCAGTGATGTCGGAGACGAAAAACTCATCGAAACAGATGACCCTGGCCTCCCGGGCAATGCGATCGGCCACCTTTTCCAGGGGATTCTTCTCGCCTTTCAGGTCGGTCAACTCCCGGTGCACGCGACGCATGAAGCGGTGGAAGTGGGAGCGCATTTTGCGATCGAAGGGCAAGGCCTCGAAAAAATTGTCCATCAGGTAGGTCTTGCCGCGACCCACGCCACCCCAGAAATACAGGCCCCTCGGCGGCCGCGGCTTGCGGCGCCCGGCGAACAGGCGGCCCAGCAACCCCTGGCCGTGGTCACCACCGGTGGCCACCAGCTCCTCGTAAAGCCGCTGCAGGTGTCGCACAGCCTGTTCCTGGGAGGCGTCGCGGACAAACCCGGGACTGAGCAAGTCGCGTTGATAGCGTTCAAGGGGTGTGGACATGGCGACGGCTGGGTTGGGTGTCAGGCGTGACGACGGGCGGCACTTTAGCGCCCGCCCATCAAAGCCGCAACTGATCCCTGAGAATTGCCACAAGTCCCTCCCGCAACTGCACCAGGTGGCCGTGGAAAAAATGGCCCGACTCCGGCAGGTCGAGCACCCGTGGTGGCGGCGACTGGCGGCTGGCCCAATCATGTACCCCTGCTGGGTCCACCAACTCGTCCCGGCCACCCATCACCAGGGCCCAGGGGCAGGGAAAGTGGCTGCGATCGGTGAAACCGTAACGGCCCACCGGCGGCGCCACCAGCACCAGGTGTTCCACGCTGGCAAGGCGCAAGGCGCCATTGCCGGCCACCCCGGAGCCAAAGGAGAACCCCGCCAGCAGCGGGCTGGCGCCGGGGTGGTGCCGGCAGGCCCAGGCAGCCACCGCCAGCAGGTCATCCACCTCCCCCACGCCGTCGTCGTGGGCGCCGCCACTGGCCCCCACGCCGCGGAAGTTGAAACGCACGGCGGGGATATCCAGGGCGTTATAGGCCCGAACCAGCGTGGTGACCACCTTGTTGTCCATGGTGCCGCCATGCAAGGGATGGGGATGGCAGACCACCGCGACCCTGGACACGGGGGTGTCGACGGCGACACCGTGATAGCGGATCTGCAACGCCCCCGCCGGACCCTCGATCAGGGATTCTTCACCCTGTTGCCTCGACACCTGGAACCTCCTGAACTTGAAACGCGCCATTGTAGGGATGGCGGTCGCCTTCAACAACTCGCCACTGGACCCGGTAGTGTCTCAGTTTGAAACCTGGTGATGGTTGGTGGGAGTGTGGTGTCGGTATTGGGGGGCGTCTGGCAACAGGATGTTGCCAGCCGAGCTTGTACAGGGATGTACGCTTGTTGGCGTACCCCCAACATCCCCACGCCCCTACACGGGAGTTTCAAACTGGACACTACCCGGAACCCTCGCCACGGGACCCTCGCCACGGGGCACTCGCCACGGACCCCATCCGGCAGTCTCTTGCATCGGCCCCGTCGATGGCCAAGGGGCGGCAATAAAGTATACTTTCGGTACAGCCCTGCCATCGCCAAGGATTTTGTCGTGGATGTCACCACCCTGCTGATTGCCGTCATGTGCCTGTTCATCGGCCTCGCCGCCGGCGCCCTGCTCACCCGCGCACTCTCCCCCGCCCAAAAAAAACAGCGGGAGCTGGAAGAACAACTGCGCCGCGCCGAGGACCGTCACCGCCTCTACCAGCAGGATGTCACCGAGCATTTCGTCAAATCCGCCGACCTGTTGCGGGAACTCAGCCACAACTACCGCTCACTGGGGGAGCAACTGGCCGACGGCGCCATGCGCCTCACCACCCCGGAGGTGAGCCGCCAGGTGCTGGAGGCTTCTAGCCCGGCATTGGCCTCCGGCGCCCTCCCCTTCGCCCTCGACATTCCTGCGGAACCGCCCAAGGACTACGCGCCCAGCGCCCCGGGGGGCGTCCTCAGCGAGCACTTTGGCCTCGACGAACGGGAGGAGCGTGGCGAGGAGCTACTCACCCGTGGCATCAAGCCGGATGAGGACGGGGACGAGGGCGCCGACGACGACCGGGATCCCACCTACCGGGTGGGTTGATGGCATTGGATACGGGCCGCGGGAGTCATCCATGAACGCAGCGCTGGCAAGGGCGGTGAGACATTACAGCTGGCCGGTGATCGCCGGCCTGCTGGCGGCGGCGGTGATCCTTCTGCTGTTTCCATCCCGTACCGATAATCCGGTGATCCACCCGGAGCAGGACGCCGGCCCGCGGATTCAGCGGGAACGCAGCGAAGCTCCCGTTTCCTATGCGGCGGCGGTGGCGCGGGCGGCCCCCTCGGTGGTCAACATCTACACCACCAAGACCGTCACCCTGCAACGCCACCCCCTGTTCAACGACCCCTTCTTCCGGCGCTTCCTCAATGGCGGCGAGTTTCCAGAGCAGCAACGCATGGCGTCGTCGCTGGGCTCCGGGGTGATCGTCGACAACGACGGCTACATTCTCACCAACAACCATGTAGTCGCGGAGGCCGACCAGATCATCATCCTGCTCTATGACGGTCGCGAAGCGGAAGCCACGGTGGTGGGCACCGATCCAGAGACCGACCTCGCGGTACTCAAGGTGGATCTCCCCGCCCTGTCCCCCATTCCCACCGGCGATCCCCACGAGGCCAGGGTCGGGGACGTGGTGCTGGCCATCGGCAATCCCTTCGGGGTGGGACAGTCGGTCACCCAGGGCATCCTCAGCGCCACCGGCCGGGGCATCGGACTCAACACCTTCGAGAACTTCCTGCAGACCGACGCCGCCATCAATCCGGGCAACTCCGGCGGCGCGCTGATCGATGTGCGGGGCAACCTGCTGGGTATCAATTCGGCGATTCTCAACGAGAGCAGTTCGGTGGGCATCGGCTTTGCCATACCCGCCGACACCGCCATGCGGGTGATGTCCGACATCATCCGCCACGGCAGGGTGATCCGTGGCTGGCTCGGAGTGCAGGCCCAGCAACTTCCCGCCACCGTGGCGGCGCGGCTGGGGCTGGACCCGCCACGGGGGCTGATCATTACCGACATCCATGTCAATGGTCCCGCCCACATGGCCGGGCTGCTGCCCGGTGACATCATCACCCACATCAACGACCAATTGGTGGGAGATGGTCGTCAGGGCACCAACCTGATCGCCGGCCTGCTACCGGGGGATACCATCAATGTGCGGGTGGTACGGGACGGGGAGATCATCACCTTCACCACCGAGGCGGGCACCCGGCCCTCTGTCAGTCATTGAGTGGGAGTTTCACGTTTCACGTGTGTGGCTACCCCAGCATCGAGCTGATTTGAAGGGTTCGCGGTGTGCCCCCGCACCTGAATAGCAGTGGCTACAGATAGTCAAAATGGTGGCGAGGTATCAGCCCGCACCACGTGAAACGTGTTACGTGAAACGTGAAACTCACTGCTCCGAAGTCACCAAAAGGGCATCCAAAGCCGCCAGCAGGCGGTCATGCTGCTCCAGGGTACCCACCGTGATTCTCAGGAAAGGGTGAATGCGCTCGCGGTTGAAGTGGCGCACCACCACGCCACGGGCCCTGAGGCCCGCGGCGAGCTGCGCGCCACCGTGGTCGGGATGCCGGACAAAGAGAAAATTGGCGCTGGAGGGCAGCACCTCGAAACCGCGCGCCGCCAGGGCCTCGGCGAGTTGCTCGCGGTTCTCCATCACCTCGGTGCGCACCCGCTGGAAATAGGCATCGTCGGCGAAGGAGGCCAGCGCGCCGGCGATGGCCAACTGGTCGAGGGGATAGGGGTTGAAGCTGTTCTTGATGCGCTCAAGGGCTTCGATCAGCTCCCTGTGACCCAGGGCGAAGCCCACCCGCAGCCCCGCCAGGGAGCGGGACTTGGACAGGGTCTGAACAACCAGCAGGTTGGGGTGACGGTCCACCAGGCTCACCGCCGACTCGGCGCCGAAATCCACATAGGCCTCGTCGATAATGACCACCACCTCCGGATTGGCGGCGAGCACCACCTCGATGCTGTCCAACCCCAGGGCGATGCCGGTGGGGGCATTGGGATTGGCGATAATGAGCCCTCCCGGGGCACCCCGGTAATCCTCCGGGCGGATGGAAAAATCCTCCGCCAGGGGAACGACGCGCCCATCGACGGCGAACAAGTCGCAGTACACAGGGTAGAAACCGTAGGTGATGTCCGCGAACAGCACCTGCCCCCTGCCGGCGAAGAACGCCTGAAAGGCGTGGGCCAGCACCTCGTCGGAACCATTGCCGACAAACACTTGCTCGGCGGCGAGGCCGTGATAGTCGGCGATCGCCCCCTTGAGTTGCGCGATATCCGGCGGGGGGTAGAGCCGCAGGTTGTCCCCGGCGGCGGCGACGATGGCCTCCCGCACCCGGGGGGAGGGGCCAAAGGGGTTTTCGTTGGTGTTGAGCTTCACCAGATTGGCGAGGGTGGGCTGCTCCCCCGGCACATAGGGCTCGAGCCCCGCCACCAGGTCGCTCCAGTACTTGCTGACCATCAGTCACTCCCCTGGGGTATGCGGTAGCGGGCGGAACGGGCGTGGGCCTCGAGGGATTCCCCCCGGGCCAGGGTATCGGCAATGCGGCCCAGTGTCGCCGCGCCCGGCGCGGAACAATGGATCACCGACGAACGCTTCTGGAAGTCATAGACGCCCAGCGGCGAGGAAAAGCGCGCCGTCCCCGAGGTGGGCAGCACATGGTTGGGACCGGCGCAGTAATCACCGATGGCCTCGGCGGTGTAGCGCCCCATGAAGATGGCTCCGGCATGGCGAATGCGGGGCAGCAAGGCTTGCGGATCCTCCACCGACAGTTCCAGGTGTTCCGGGGCGATGCGGTTGATCAGCTCCACCGCCTCGTCCATGTCCCGCACCGCCACCAGGGCGCCGCGATTGGCCAGGGAGGTGGCGATGATGTCGGCGCGGGGCATGGTGGGCAGCAGCTTTTCCATGCTGGCCTGTACCCGGTCCAGGTAGTTCAGGTCGGGGCACAGCAGGATGGACTGGGCATCCTCGTCGTGCTCCGCCTGGGAAAACAGGTCCATGGCGATCCAGTCCGGGTCGGTGCCGCCGTCGCATACCACCAGAATTTCGGAGGGCCCCGCCACCATGTCCAGCCCCACCTGGCCGAACACCGCCCGCTTGGCGGTGGCCACGAAGATGTTCCCCGGGCCGACGATCTTGTCCACCCGGGGCACGGTTTCGGTGCCCCAGGCCAGGGCGGCAATGGCTTGGGCGCCACCGAGGGTGAATACCCGGTCGACACCGGCGATGGCCGCGGCCGCCAGCACCAGCGGGTTCAATTCCCCATCGGGGGCGGGCACCACCATGATCACCTCGGCGACACCGGCGACTTTTGCCGGCAGGGTGTTCATCAGCACCGAGGACGGATAGCTCGCCTTGCCGCCAGGCACATAGACCCCCACCCGGTCGAGGGGCGTGATCTTTTGGCCCAGGCGGGTGCCATCCGCTTCCACGAACTCCCAGGATTCCTGTTTCTGGTGCTGGTGGTAGGCGCGAACGCGGTCGGCCGCCGCCTCCAGGGCCGACCGCGCCTCGGCATCGAGGTCCGTCAAGGCCCCGGCCAGGGTGGACCGGGGAATCTCCAGATCGCGAGCCGCGGCGACGGCGCGGCGGTCGAAACGGTTGGTGTATTCCACCAGGGCGGCGTCTCCGCGCTCCCGCACATCCTCGATGATGGCGGCCACGGTGGCGGCGATGTCCCGGTTCGACACGCTCTCCCAGGCCAGCAGGGCGTCGAGCCGGGTATCGAAGTCCCCTTGCGCGGTGGACAGTCGGGCAATGGCTACCATGGGGTTGCTATCCTCTCAGGGCGACAACAAGGCGGTCCAGCAGGGGCTGGATGACGGCATGCTTGGTCTTCATCGCCACGCGGTTGACGATCACCCTGGAGCTGATGTCGGCGATGGTTTCCCGGGGCTCCAGGCCATTGGCCTTGAGGGTGTTGCCGGTGTCGACGATATCGACGATCTCGTCCGCCAGGGCCATGATGGGCGCCAGCTCCATGGCGCCGTAGAGTTTGATGATATCCGCCTGACGACCCTGCTCGGCGTAGTGACGTCGCGCCACATTGACATATTTGGTGGCCACCCGGATGCGACCGGCGCGGGGCGGCACCCCCACCTCGGCGGCGGTCATCAGCCGGCAGCGGGCGATGCCCAGGTCGATGGGCTCGTAAAATCCCTCGCCACCGTGCTCCATCAGGGTGTCCTTGCCGGACACCCCCAGGTCCGCGGCGCCGTACTGCACATAGGTGGGCACATCGGAGCCCCGCAGGATCAGCAGCCGCACACCCGGGACACTGGTGCCGAACACCAGCTTGCGGCTGGCGTCCATGTCCTCCAACGGTTCGATGCCGGCACGCGCCAGCAGCGGCAGGGTCTCCTTGAGAATGCGACCCTTGGTCAGGGCTATGGTCAGTTCACTCATCCCAGTGTTCCGTTGGTGGCCTTGCCCGCCGCTCAGGCGATACGGCGGATGTCGGCGCCGAGTTGGCGGAATTTTTCCTCGATGCACTCGTAGCCGCGGTCGATATGGTAGATGCGATCCACCAGGGTTTCACCCTCCGCCACCAGACCGGCAATCACCAGGCTGGCGGAGGCCCGCAGGTCGGAGGCCATCACCGGCGCTCCCTTGAGGCGCTCCACACCGGTGATGATGGCGGTGTTGCCCTCCAGGGTGATCCTGGCGCCCATGCGATTGAGTTCATGGGTCTGGATGAGACGGTTCTCGAAGATGGTCTCGGTCACCGCGCCAGTGCCCTCCGCCACCGCGTTGACGGTGGTCAACTGGGCTTGCATGTCGGTGGGAAACGCCGGGTAGGGGGCGGTGCGCAGATTGACCGCCTTGGGGCGGCGCCCAGCCATGTCGAGGCCGATCCAGTCGCGACCGGTGTCGATGCGCGCCCCCGCTTCCTGAAGCTTGAGCAAAACCGCCTCCAGGGTGTGCGGATCGATGTCCCGCAGCCGTACCTGGCCCCGGGTGGCGGCGGCGGCCGCGAGAAAGGTGCCCGCCTCGATGCGGTCCGGCATGATGCGGTAGTGACCACCGTGCAGCCGCTCCACCCCCTCGATGGTCAGGGTATCGCTGCCGGCCCCCTTGATGCGCCCCCCCAGACCGTTGATGAAATTGGCCAGGTCGACGATCTCCGGCTCCCGGGCGGCATTTTCGATAATGGTGGTGCCCCGCGCCAGGGTCGCCGCCATCATCAGATTCTCGGTGCCTCCCACGGTAACGGTGTCAAACAGCAGGTGGGCGCCCCGCAATCCCCCGTCCGGCGCCCGGGCGCGGATGTAGCCACCGTCGATCTCGATAGTGGCGCCCATCGTCTCAAGTCCCCGCAGGTGCAGGTCCACGGGACGGCTGCCAATGGCGCACCCGCCCGGGAAGGACACATGGGCCTCGCCAAAGCGGGTCAGCAGGGGACCCAGCACCAGAATGGAGGCGCGCATGGTCTTCACCAGGTCGTAGGGAGCCACCAGACTGGTGATGTCGGCGGCATCCACCTGGACGCGCATGCTTTCATGCACCTCCAACTCGACACCGAGACAGCCCAGCAGCTCGAACATGGTGGTGACATCGTTGAGGTGGGGCACATTGGACAGGACGACGGGCCGGTCCGCCAGCAGGGTGGCGGCCAGGATCGGCAGGGCGGCGTTCTTGGAGCCGGAGACACGGACTTCTCCAGCCAGGGGCCCACAGCCCCGAATCAGCAATTTGTCCATGGAGAACTCTGTTGTTCGGGCCAGGGGCCCGGGGCATGCCGGCGTCAGTTGGCGGTCGAGGATTCCGCCGGCGTCAGTGTGCGCATGTTGACGGCGTGGATGGCGCCGCTGGCGATTTCGCTGTTGAGGGCCGCGTACACCAGTTGCTGGCGCTTGATGGTACGCAATCCGTCGAAGCGTTCGCTCACCAGCACCAGGTCGAAATGCCGGCCGTCGCCACTCACCTGGATCTGGGCATCCGGGAAGGCACCCGCCAGCAGGGTCTTGATATCTTCAGGGTTCATCGGGATTCCATCGTGTAGTCAGCTGGCCGGGTTCTGCACGGCCCAGTTGTCAATGACGGCGTCTATGTCGCCGTGCCGGCTGTAGGCCTGGGAAAACTGGTTGCGGAAGGTGTTGCCCAGGTTGATACCGTTGATGATCACATTCACCACCTTCCAGTCGCCACCGCGGTTCAGCGCCATGCTGTACTGCAGGGGATAGCGACCATCGGCGCCCTGAATCTCCTGGAAGACGGTCACCCTGCGCTGATCCTCCACTGGCTGCCGGGGGGGATGCACGACGATGCGTTGATCGCTGTAGCTCAACAGTCCGCGGCCATAGGTTTCCACCAGGCCGCGGGTGAAGATCTCGCGGAAGCGCTCGCGCTGTTCGGGGGTGGCGGCCTGGCGATGGTTGCCCATCACATTGAGGGCGATCCACTGAAAGTCCACCACCGGCTCGAGGGTCGCTCTCAGCTCCCCGAGGAAATCCTCCATCCGCGAGTCCCGCTCGGCCCGGCTGGTGGCGCTCTCCATGGCCTGGCGGTAGCGGGCGATGTCCTCCAGTAACTGGTCGGTCACCTGCCGCACCAACTGGTGCGGGTCGGAACTGAAGTCCTCGGCCATTGCCACCTGCTGGGAAAACACCAGGAGGAAAGCGAAAATCACTGCAAAATACGCCGGAATCTTCATGGGATATGCTTGCCTTTGTTGAATGAACCTGCCCTTTGACAACCCGTGGGCGCCGGAAGTGCCCGACCCCGACAAGGACACCGGAACCAGGCCGCAATCCTGGTCGCAATGGCCCCGCCGATGCTGACAGACAGGGCCGCGCACTATACCATTCCCGCCCCTGTCGAGAAACACCACCCACAACCGGATTCCGTCCCATGGACACCTTCGCCCTACCCATGCTGGCAATCGCCATTGGCCTCGCGGGCCTTGTATGGGGCGCCGACCGCCTGGTGGCGGGGGGCGCGGGAATGGCTCGCAACCTGGGGATTCCGCCCCTGGTGATCGGCCTCACTGTGATCTCCCTGGGCACCTCGGCCCCGGAGATCGTGGTGTCCATCAACGCTTCCCTGAAGTCCACCGGCGCGCTGGCGGTGGGCAATGCCCTGGGCTCCAATCTCGCCAACATCGGCCTGGTGCTGGGCCTGACGGCGCTGGTGGCCCCGACACCCACCCACCGGCACCTGCTGGTTCACCAGGGGCCACTGCTGCTGGGAGTGACCGCCTGGGTGGGCCTGTGCCTGGCGAACGGCTTTCTCGGTCGGACGGAGAGCCTGCCACTGCTGTTGGCCCTGCCCCTGGTACTGTGGCTATTGGTTCGCCTCAGGCGGCGCCAGCCGAACCAGGAGGAAATCGCCCTAGGGGAGGAGATCCCGACCATGTCCACCCCAGCCGCCCTGCTGTGGCTGGCCCTGGGGCTGGTCCTGTTGCTGACAAGCGCCGAGGCGCTGGTGTGGGGCGCCAGCGAATGCGCCCGCGCCCTCGGGGTCGGCGAGTTGGTCATCGGCCTGACCATTGTCGCGGTGGGCACCAGCCTGCCGGAGCTGGCCGCCTCCCTGGTGAGCGCCGTGCGGGGTCATCACGACATCGCCATCGGCAACATCTTCGGCTCCAATCTGTTCAACCTGCTCGCGGTGCTGCCCATCGCCGGGGTCATCGCCCCCCTGCACCTGGGGACGGAAGTGTTTCATCGGGACTATCTGGCCCTGGCTGTCCTGACCCTCACCCTGCTGCTGGCGGTGGCCTGGGCGCGCCGCCCCGGCAACGGCCCCGGTTTCCCCCTGTCCCGAACCGCCGGAGGGGTTATGCTGGCATGCTACGCGGCCTACATGGTGGCGTTGCTGGGGCACCAGTTGGCGTGAAGCTGGCGTGAAGGTTCCCTTGGCGACCCCGGCGGTTATAATCCCCCAGATAGGGATGGCGGTTTGCCAGGCCTATGGCTCCAGACGTATTGCCATGCCACGACCGGCTGACCAAACCCCCGAGCCTCGACAGCCAGGCCTCCCCTGACACGGAATGAACCATGACCGATTGCCCCTTTATCGCCTCGGCGCGGCGCACCGTCGAACTGGAGGCCGAGGCCGTGCAAAGCCTGGCGGCGCGCATAGGCCCGGACTTCACCCGGGCCTGCGAGCTGGTCCTGGCCTGCCAGGGGCGTACCATCGTCACCGGCATGGGCAAGTCCGGCCATGTCGGTCGCAAGATCGCCGCCACCCTGGCCAGCACCGGCTCACCGGCTTTTTTTGTCCATCCCGGCGAGGCGAGCCACGGCGACCTGGGCATGATCACCGCCAACGATGTGGTGATCGCCATCTCCAGCTCAGGGTCCACCGCGGAAGTGGTCACCCTGCTGCCCCTGATCAAGCGCCTCGGCACTCCCCTGATCAGCATGACCGGCAACCCAGTCTCGCCCCTGGCGCGCTTTGCCGACGCCCTGATCGACATCAGTGTCGGCAAGGAGGCGTGCCCCCTGGACTTGGCGCCCACCACCAGCACCACGGTTACCCTGGTCATGGGGGACGCCCTGGCCATCGCCCTGTTGGAGTCCCGCGGTTTTACCGCCGAGGACTTCGCCCTCTCCCACCCCGGTGGCGCCCTCGGCCGCAAGCTGCTGCTGCGGGTGACGGACATCATGCACGGCGGCCACCAGATACCGCGGGTGTCCCAGGCCACCCCCCTGCGTCACGCCCTGCTGGAAATGACCGAGAAGGGATTTGGCATGACCACCGTGGTGTCCCGGGAAGACGAACTGCTCGGGGTCTTTACCGACGGCGACCTGCGCCGCGCCGTGGACCAGGGGGTGGATATCAACAGCGTCACCGTCGCGGAAGTGATGACCCGCCACTGCAAGACCGTGGCCGCCGAGAGCCTGGCCGCGGAAGCCCTGCGCATCATGGAGACCCACAAGATCACCGCCCTGGTGGTGGAGGACGCCAGTCACCACCCCGTGGGCGTCATCCACATGCACGACATCCTTCGTGCCGGCATTGCCTGAGGAACGCCCGTGGACCCCGCAACCGCCGCTCGCCAAATCCGCCTGCTGCTGCTCGACGTGGACGGCGTGCTAACCGATGGTCGCCTCTACTACGGCAACAGCGGCGAGGAACTCAAGGCTTTCCATATCCAGGACGGTCTGGGCATCAAACTGCTGCAGGGCCAGGGCATCGAAGTGGGTATCATCACCGGGCGCGTCTCGGGCCTGCTGGCGCGCCGCGCCGCCGAGCTGGGCATTCGCCGGGTCATCCAGGGCCGCGAGGACAAGTCCAGGGCCCTGGATGAGCTGCTGGCCGACACCCCCATGCCCCTGGCGCAGGTCGCCTTCATGGGCGACGACCTGCCGGACCTGCCGGCCATGGCCAGGGTCGGGCTGGCCCTTACCGTGGCGGATTGCAGCAGCACCGTGGCCGCCCGCGCCCACTGGCGGTCGCGCCGCGGCGGTGGCCGGGGCGCGGTTCGCGAAGCGGCGGAATTCATTCTTGAGGCCCAGGGCAAACTGGAAGCCGCCCTGGAGGACTTCGCCTGAATGAAGAATCTACTGATGCTGGCCGTCATACTGGCCCTGTCCGCCCTGTTCCTGATCTTCTGGGATTCCCCACCCGATATGTTCGGCACCCGCAAGACCCGAGTGGAAATTCTGCCCACAGCCGACAGTTACATGCGCGACACAGTGACTTCCCGCTACAATGCCGCGGGCATCGAAGCCTATGTTCTGGAAGCCGGCACCGGACTCTACTACACCGCCGAGGATCGCTTTGAAGTGGATAACCCACGCCTGCTCGCCCGCCAGGAACAGGAGGGCAACCCGCCTTGGCATCTCACCGCCAACCGGGCCCACACCCTGGAGGGCGGACAGCAGTTGGTGTTGAGCGGCGATGTATTGGCATGGCAGGATACCCCCTCCGGCAGGAACACCTTCACCACGGGCGAGCTGCTTTTCTTCCCCGACGACAACCGGGCGGAAACCGACGACAGAGTCGCCATGGAGTACCCGGGAGGCAGCACCAACGGCATTGGCATGCGGGCCGACTTCAGGTCCCGTGTCTATCACATTCTCAACGAGGTCCAGGGCACACACCATGCGCGCTAGAGGGAAGCACACCCCAGGGATTGCCATCATCGGCGCACTGTTCGTCACTGGCGCCGCCGCGCTGCCCGACGACGCCCTGCAGCCCATCGAGATCGAGGCCGGCAGCGCCATGCGCGACGAGCGACAGGGCCTCACGGTCTATGAAAGGGAGGTGGTGATCCGCCAGGGCAGCATC
>JBJHDJ010000004.1:0-26031 GCA_050486485.1 Porticoccaceae bacterium | reverse complement strand
CACGCCACCATACTGCCGGACCTGACGGCTGACAGGCAGATGTTCCATGTGCCGTGGGGCAAGGCCATGATGTGGCTTTTCCTGCTCAGCGATACCTTCATATTTGGCTGCTTCCTCATCGCCTATATGACGGTGCGCATGTCAGCCGCCGAGTCCTGGCCCCCGGTCAGTGAGATTTTCGCGCTGACCATCTTCGGCTATCACATGCCGCTCATCCTGATTGCCATCATGACCTTCGTGCTGATCACCAGTAGCGGCACCATGGCGCTGGCGGTGAATTTTGCCTACCGCAAGGACAAGCGCAAGACAGCAATCTTCCTGTTGCTGACGGTCATCCTCGGTGCCAGCTTCGTGGGCATGCAGGCCTTCGAGTGGACCAAGCTGATCGTCGACCACGGCATTCGTCCCTGGGGTAATCCCCACGGAGCGGCGCAGTTCGGTGCGACTTTCTTCATGATCACCGGGTTTCACGGGCTCCATGTCTCGGCGGGGGTAATCTATCTCGCGGTGGTGGCTCGCAAGGTGCTGAGGGGGGACTATGACCGCAACGGACGCTACGAAAATGTCGAGATTGCCGGCCTGTACTGGCACTTTGTCGACCTGGTGTGGGTCTTTATCTTTGCGTTCTATTATCTCTGGTAGGAGGGCTCATGGAGCAGGTTCAACAGCATCCCATATCCACATATCTTAAAATCTGGGTGTGGCTCTTCATCCTTAGCGCCCTGTCCTACGCGGTGGATATCATTGATTTCCAGGGCTTGTTGCGCTGGTCCCTGGTGACCCTGTTCATGTTGCTCAAGGCAGGGCTCATCATCGCGGTTTTCATGCACATGATGTGGGAGCGCCTGGCCCTGGTATACACCATCCTGGTGCCACCGCTGTGCCTCCTGGTGTTCATGGCGCTGATGGCGGTTGAGGGCGATTACACCTTTGCCACCCGGTTTACTTTCTTCTCGCCCCAGTGACCGATGAATGAAAAAACCGCGGCCTCCGCAGGCCGCGGTTTTTTTTGGGCGGTTTTTTGGGTGCTGCCGACTGGCTTCAGGGCGCCCAGCGGATAAACCGGTGAAAGAGCTGTTGTCCCTTGACGATCAGCTTGGGCGCGGACTTGCCGGTGCCGACGCTCTTTAGCCTGGGGTGCGCCTTGCACACCGTTTCCAAGGCCTTTTTTTCATCCCTGTCGATATCCACGAACAGGATGTGCTTGCCGTGGTCAAGTACCTTCTGGAATCGTTTGAAGTGATGGTTGGGTTCCTGAATCCCCCAAAGTCCCCCTTCCCAGGTGCAGAAACCCAGCACCACGATGGCTAGAAAGATGAACGGTGTCCAGGTGAAGGTTTCCGGCCAGCCACTGAACCAGGCGCCCACCAACACCAGTATGGACAGGCAGACGCCAATGATGGCGCCGATAATGGTGGAGTGGACAAGATCCTTTTTCATGATCGAGGTAACGCTGTGCAGCCGGTGTTGCGCCACCTCGAGGTCATTCTGGCTGAGCACATGTATCTGCTCGGTGGCGATACCGGCATCCTCCAGTTCCTTCTCGATCACTTCCAGCTCATCGAGATTGTCACTGATGTAGAAATACCTCTCCATACGCTTCCTCCAACCTGTGTGTTTATTAGAGTCTGTTTACGGCTTGGAATTCAGACAGGCTTGCAGGGGTAGTATAGCCATGAATGGTGAAAATGGTAATCGGCAGCCACTGACCTGATCTCGGACTTGCCAGGATACCTTCCTGGCGCCGCGATGCTCGAGGTCGTCCACGGGCGGCATGCGCAATGGTGCATGGTTGCCGGCCGCTGCTAAAATGGGCAGGGTATTGGCGTCCTGCTTTTGCTATCATCCCGGTGCCGGCGAGAGCTGGCAAAACTTCCAAAATGCCCTGGACAATGGCTCACACCATGCCTCCACGAATACTCCCAAGCCAAGTCGCGGTCGTGCCGGGCAATGCCCGCCGCCCTGACTCTGACGGTTCTCTCCAATGGCTCTTCCACGGCCTTGTGCTCGGCGTCCTGCTTGTCTGGTGCCTGGCGCTGCCCAGGCTGCTCCACGCCGAGGATGCCGTCGAGGCGGGAAGGCTGGCCTACCAGCAGGGAGACTACGCCGCCGCCGAGCAACTGTGGCGTCCGATGGCGGAGAGTGGGGACATGCATGCCCAGTTCTACCTGGGGGTTCTTTATGACCAGGGTCCGGGCACCTTCGCCAGGGATGATGCCCAGGCCACCCACTGGTTCCGTCAGGCAGCCAGCCAGGGGCATGTCAATGCCCAGTTCAACCTGGGCAATGCCTATATGAATGGCCGTGGCGTCGAACAAAGCCATCAGCAGGCGGTGTCCTGGTGGCAGCGGGCGGCGGACGCCGGTTCCCCCAATGCCCAGTTCAACCTGGCGATTCAGTTCTACCAGGGCCGGGGTGTGGAGCGGGACTGGGACAAGGCCGTAATGTACTTCAACCGCGCCGCCGACAACGGCCATGCCAAGGCCAGGGAGTTGATCGACAGCGACCAGGTGCCCCGCCTAACGGAAACTACCGCCGAGGGTGCGGAGACAGAGCAAGTCCTCGACGCGCCGCCGGCCGTGGCGGTTGTCGAGCCACCGGCCAGAAGCAACCATGAATCTGCGGCAAGCGCCGGGCCAGGCACGGGGGCGGATTGGCTGGTGGCCCAGAATCCCGGCCATTTCACCATTCAACTCGTGGCTTCCGGCAGCGAGGAGGGCCTCGACCGGCTGGTGGCTCGCCACGATCTCGCCCGCGACACCGTGCGGGTCAGTATTCAGCGCGATGGCAAGCCCTTGCATTACCTGTTGATGGGAAATTTCGCCGAGCGCCGTGAAGCCAATCATCGTATCGAATCCCTGCCCCCGGAACTGCGCTCCAGCAAGCCCTGGGCTAGGCCCATTGGCGAACTACAGGCCATGTTGCGGCAATAGCCAGCGGGAGTTTCCCGGGCTGCGTCTATACCCTGGGCAGCGCTCCATAATGCTGCCCCCTTCAATGCTTTCGGTCCCAGAACTATGGAGGAATGGCTGGATGGTTGGAGAAAAACCACAAGTGCCGATAGCCCCCAATGACCGTCATTGGCGGTGGAGATCGCTATGCAGGATCCGTTACTGACATTGCCCCCGTGGTTGAAACAACTCAACGACCAACCGCGGCGGTTCGTCAGCCTCGAGGCGGCAATGACCTTTGTGGTGGATGCCGCCGCGCGCAACAGTGATACCCAGGCAGACACTGATGCTGGCGGTCCCTTTGGCGCGGCTGTCATCGACGCTGGGTTGAACCTGGTGTCCCTGGGCGTCAACCGGGTAGTGCCGGCGCGGGCTTCCCTGTTCCATGGGGAAATGGTTGCCCTGTGGCTCGCCCAGCAACGCCTTGGCTGTCACGATCTCGGCGCCCGCGGCGCCTACACCCTGGTGACCAGCTGCGCCCCCTGCGCCATGTGCCTGGGCGCCATCCCCTTTGCGGGCGTCAGCGGAGTGGTGTGCGGCGCCCGTGGCGAGGATGCCGAGGCCATCGGCTTCGACGAGGGTGACAAGCCCGAGCGCTGGGCCGACCGCCTGCGGGCGCGGGGCATCGCGGTGGAGGAGGATCTGTGCCGGGACCTGGCGGTGAAGGTGCTGGTGGATTATCGGGCTGGGGGTGGGGTGGTTTATTGATTGAAAGTCTGACATCGGGCATCTGATGTCTGACGCACAAGCACCGCGGGGAGTGACCGAAGCAGTTGTGTACCTTTGGCGTTGTGCGCTCAACCGCAAAGCATCAACCCGGTACGAACGATTGGCGTGTTAACAGGAATTGCCCAATTCTGGCATTACCCGGAACCTTCCGGACACTCCGATCATCTTGGCGTCTGACGTCAGACGTCAGACATCAGACATCAGACATCAGACATCAGACTCAGAAATCACAACCCCCTCGCCCGCTCAACCAGGGCCTTGAAGGTCTCCGTGTCCCGTTCTCGATCCACTCTCAGGTTCAGGGTTTCAATATCCACCAGGGTGTCGTCGTCGAGGATCAGCCGGTAGGTGAAGACATGGGGCCTGTCGTCCCTCAGCCACTCGAAAGCCTGGCCGTATCGCAGATCCCGGAACAGCAGCTCGCCGTCTTCCTCGACCATCTGGTAGTAGCCGTCGGATACCGCCAGCAGATCTTGCGCCAGCGGGGCGTCGAGATGGGGCTCCAGCAACTCGCCATGGCGGGGGAAATGGATGAAATCCCGTGGTGGTCCACTGTCCCGCAGGGAGTAGAAACCCACCTGGAAGCCATCCGCCGTCTCGGCGATGCCGCGCCACAGCAGATTGTTGAACATGGTGGGCTTGATGAACAGCCGCTGGTGATCGATGCCGGCAACCTTCAGACCCTGGCGAAACTGGTCGTCCACCACCTGTTTGTTGATAAGGGTCATGGTCAGATAGAGACTCGACAGCATAATGCCGGCGGCGGCGATCAGGTTGCGGTTGCGACGCTGGCTGGGCAGCCAGGGGACGATCGTCATGGATGCCAGCAGGGGCAGTGTGTATAGCGGGTCGATCACCGAGATGCTGGCCAGCGCGAAACTGTGGTCGCTGAACGGCAACAACAGCCTGATACCGTAGGAGGTCATGGCGTCGAGCACCAGGTGGCTGGCCAGGACCAAGCCGCCGAGCAGGGACCAGTGGCGCCAGGTTACCCCCTCGGCCTTCACCAGACGGACAAGCAGTGGCCCCAGCAGCAGGGCCATGACCAGGGCAAACAGGATGGAATGGGTGATGCCCCGGTGGAAAGTCAGGGCGGCCGCGTCCCCCAGCCAGTGGCCGATGGGCACATCGATATCCGGAATCAAGGCCACGGCGGCGCCCACCAGCAGGGCGCGGTTTCCCACCCGGCGGCCCAGGCAGCATTGCCCAATGGCGGCGCCCAGCAGGGCGTGGGACAGGGTATCCAAGGTGATCGCGGCCTCGTGGCTCAAAACATGGCCATGATACCAGACCAGCCCTTGGGTTCCCTCTGGCGCCGTGGGCATAATGGCCGTCAACGATGCACAGGAGAAACGGACCATGACCAGAGAGCGTCGCGACGCAACCCCTGACAGACATGCGTCCGGCCAGCAGTCCTGGCACAGTCTCGACACCGACAGGGTGCTGGACGCCGTGGGAGCAGGCCCCGATGGCCTCGAC
Organism: Porticoccaceae bacterium; assembly: GCA_050486485.1. Classification (GTDB taxonomy): domain Bacteria; phylum Pseudomonadota; class Gammaproteobacteria; order Pseudomonadales; family Porticoccaceae; genus NAT127. The sequence goes on along the minus strand of JBJHDJ010000004.1, from coordinate 20,872 downwards.
GGCGCCGCCGTGGCCAGCCGCCAGGCCCGGTTCGGCCCCAATACCCTGCCACAACCCGCGCGCCGTGGACCTCTGTTGCGCTTCCTGTTGCAGTTCCACAATGTGCTGATCTATGTGCTGCTCGCCGCGGCGGTGGGCACCGCGCTTCTGCAGCACTGGCTGGACACCGGGGTGATTCTCGGTGTGGTGGTGATCAACGCGCTGATCGGCTTTGTTCAGGAGGGCAAGGCCGAGCAGGCCCTCGACGCCATTCGCGACATGCTCTCTCCCCGCGCCCTGGTATTGCGGGACGGACAGCGCCGCACCATCCCCGCCGAGGAGCTTGTGCCGGGGGATGTGGTCTTTCTCCAGGCGGGAGACAAGGTGCCAGCGGACCTGCGTCTGCTGCGCACCCACAATTTGCGCATCGACGAGGCGGTGCTCACCGGCGAATCCGTGCCGGTGGACAAGCAGACGGACGCGGTGGACAGTGACGCGGATCTGGGGGATCGCACCTGCATGGCTTTCTCCGGCACCCTGGTGGCGTTTGGCCAGGGGCGCGGCCTGGTGGTGGCCACCGGCGCCGATACCCAGATTGGGCGCATTTCCGCGCTGCTGGGCGAAGTCGAGACCATCACCACCCCCCTGCTGCGGGATATTGCCGTGTTTGGCCGCTGGCTGTCGGTGGCCATCGTCGTGCTCGCCGCGATCACCTTTGCCTTTGGACTCTGGGTGCGGGATTACCATATCCTCGACATGTTCCTGGCGGCGGTGAGCCTGGCGGTGGCGGCCATACCGGAGGGCTTGCCGGCCATCATGACCATCACCCTCGCCATCGGAGTGCAGCGCATGGCGGCCCGCAACGCCATTATCCGCCGCCTGCCGGCGGTGGAGACCCTGGGCTCCGTCACCACCATCTGTTCCGACAAGACCGGCACCCTCACCCGCAACGAAATGACGGTCAAATCCATTGTCACCGCCGAGGCCCGCTATGAGGTTGGCGGGGTGGGCTACGACCCCCACGGCGGTTTTTCCCTGGAAGGCGCCGATATCGATCCCGGCGATCACCCGGTGCTGTGGGAGGCGCTGCGGGGCATGATGCTGTGCAACGACGCGGAGTTGCACAAGCGCGGTACTGGCTGGGTACTGGAGGGCGAGCCCACCGAGGGCGCCCTGCTGGCCGCCGCCCTCAAGGGGGGGCTCGATCACCGGGACATGGGCGAGCGCTATCCCAGGGATGACGTCATTCCCTTCGATTCCGCCTACAAGTACATGGCCACCCTCCATCGCCAGCACCAGGATGGCGGCCGGGGATTTATCTGCCTCAAGGGCGCGCCGGAGAAGGTGCTGGAGCTGTGCGCCACGGAGATGACCAGTGATGGCGAGAGGGACATCGACACCGCCGAGTGGCATCGCCGGATCGACGACATCGCCGCTGGCGGCCAGCGCCTGTTGGCGGTGGCGGTGAAAAGCGTCGAACCCGACAAGCGCACCCTGGCAACCTCCGACCTCAAGGACGGTGGCCTCACCCTGGTGGCCCTGTGCGGCATCATCGACCCGCCCCGGGACGAAGCCATAGCCGCGGTGGCCCAGTGCCAGGATGCCGGCATCGAAGTGAAAATGATCACTGGCGACCACGCCGTTACGGCCAGCGCCATCGCCGCCGAGCTGGGCATCGCCAACGGGCGGGTGATGTCCGGTCACGAACTGGAGGCGCTGACGGACACCGACATGGAGCAAGTGGTGGCGGATGTCTCGGTATTCGCCCGCGCCACCCCGGAACACAAGCTGCGCCTGGTGCGCGCCATTCAGGCCCGCGGCCAGGTGGTGGCGATGACCGGCGACGGGGTCAACGATGCCCCCGCCCTCAAGCGCGCCGATGTCGGTGTGGCCATGGGCATCAAGGGCACCGAGGCCTCCAAGGAGGCCGCCGAGATGGTGCTGGCGGATGACAATTTTGCCTCCATCGCCCATGCGGTGGAGGAGGGGCGCACGGTCTACGACAATCTGCGCAAGGCCATCCTGTTCCTGTTGCCCACCAATGGCGGTCAAGGTTTCACCATCGTCGCCGCCATCCTGTTGGGCCTGACCCTGCCCCTCACTCCGGTGCAGGTGCTGTGGGTCAATATGGTGACCGCCGTGACCCTGGCCCTGGCGCTGGCCTTCGAACCCGCCGAACCGGGTCTCATGGAACGCCCGCCGCGACCACCCGCCACCCCCATCCTGTCCGGCTTCCTGCTGTGGCGGGTGGCGTTTGTGTCACTGCTGCTGGTGGTGGGCACCTTCGGCCATTTCCTGTGGATGGAGTGGCAGGGCACGAGCCTGGAGCTGGCCCGCACCGCCGCCATCAATACCCTGGTGATGGGCCAGGTGTTCTACCTGTTCAACAGCCGCTACATTCTCGAACCGGTATGCAACAGGGCGGGATTGCTGGGCAGCAGACCGGTGTTGCTGGCCATCGCCGTGTTGATCGTGCTTCAGGGGCTCTTTACCTATGCCCCGCCCCTGCAGGCCCTGTTTGGAACCGCCGGGCTCGGTTGGCAGGCATGGTGGCGCATTCTCGCCTTCGGGGTGACGGTATTCGTGCTGGTGGAATTGGAAAAGGCCCTGTTCCGTGCGCGGGGCATGCTGGCGCATCAGTAGCCTGGTGTCGCCACAATTTCAGGGAGGGGAGTGGCAACGACCATAGCTGACTTCTATCAATGGAATAGCCCCATTTTATTTTGCTTTTTGACCCGGGTCGTCTTACCCTCAATGGCCCAGTTTCCCCTAATGTTAAGGAGATCATCATGGCACTGAAAGGCAGCAAAACCGAGAACAACCTCAAGGATGCATTCGCCGGCGAATCCCAGGCCAACCGCCGTTATCTCTATTTCGCCGCCAAGGCGGATGTGGAGGGCTACAACGATGTGGCGGCGGTATTCCGCTCCACCGCCGAAGGTGAAACCGGCCATGCCCACGGTCACCTGGAGTATCTCGAAGCCGTTGGCGACCCCGCCACCGGCCTGCCCATCGGCGGTACCTCCAACAACCTCAAGGCCGCCATCGCCGGTGAAACCCACGAGTACACCGACATGTACCCCGGCATGGCAAAAACCGCCCGGGACGAAGGCTTCGACGAGATCGCCGACTGGTTCGAGACCCTGGCCAAGGCCGAGCGCAGTCACGCCAACCGCTTCCAGAAAGCGCTGGATCAGCTCGACGCCTGATCGCCCCGATGGCCGTGGTCCCTTGGGGCCACGGCCTTGTTCTGTCCAGACAGCCCCGGGAGCGCACCGGCGGTCCCGGCCAGCGAGGAGCCGCGTTCATGCGAGAAGGAAGTCTTGAGGCCCCCACCCGCCACCCGGTGGATTGGCGGAGCGAGGATTTCTACAACGAGGAATCCCTCAACCGGGAGCTGGAGCGGGTCTACGATATCTGCCACGGCTGCCGGCGCTGTGTCAGCCTGTGCAATGCCTTCCCCACCCTCTTCGACCTGGTGGACGAATCCGACACCATGGAAGTGGACGGCGTGGCCGTGGCGGACTATGTCAAGGTGGTCGACCAGTGCTACCTGTGCGACCTGTGCTACATGACCAAGTGCCCCTATGTGCCGCCCCATGAGTGGAATGTGGATTTTCCCCACCTCATGCTGCGCGCCAAGGCGGTCAAGTTCAAGCAGGGCAAGGCCCGGTTCCGCGACAAATTTCTGTCCTCCACCGATACCGTGGGCAAGCTCGCCACCCTGATACCGGCGGTGGATGTCACCGTCAACGCGATCAACCGCAACGGCGTTGCCCGCAAGCTGCTGTCGAAAACCCTGGGGGTGCACGCCGACGCCACCCTGCCGGAGTACCGCTACAACACCGCGCGGCGACGCGCCAAGGGCATCATCGAGCCGCGCCCGGCCCAGGCCACCGAGACCACCACTGGCAAGGTGGCCATCTTCACCACCTGTTACGGCAACTACAACAAGCCGGAGGTGGTGGAGGATCTGATACGGGTGTTCCAGCACAACGGCATCGACGTGGTGCTGGCGGGCAAGGAGGTTTGCTGTGGCATGCCCAAGCTGGAACTGGGGGATATCGACTCCGTGGTGGAGGCGGGCCGCGCCAATATACCTGTGTTGGCCAAACTGGTGGACGAGGGTTATGACATCGTCGGCCCGGTGCCCTCCTGCGTGCTGATGTTCAAGCAGGAGTTGCCCCTGCTGTTGCCGGACGACGCCGATGTGCAAAAGGTGAAAAAGGCCATGTACGACCCTTTCGAGTACCTGATGCTGCGTCACAAGGCCGGGCTGCTCGACACGGACTTCAAGACCGAACTCGGCGACATCAGCTACCAGGTGGCCTGTCACCTGCGGGTGCAGAATATCGGTCTCAAGACCCGCGATGTGCTCAACCTGGTGCCTGGCACCGAGGTGCATGCCATCGAGCGCTGTTCCGGTCACGACGGCACCTACGCGGTGCGCGATGAATTTCGCGACGCGGCGGTGAGGATCGCCACCCCGGTGGGCCGCCGCGTCGATCAGCAGAAGCCCCAACACCTGGCCAGCGACTGCCCCATGGCCGCCCAGATGGTCGCCGATGTGGCCACCGTTGAGGTGCTGCCGGAGCACCCCATGAGCCTGTTGCGCAAGGCCTACGGGATTTGACAATCAGGAGTATTTGATGAGCAAACTTTGCCGCGAGGATCTGATGTCCCTGGAGACCTATGCCAGGGAACGCCCCGCTTTTCGCCAGCGCGTCATTGCCCACAAGAAAGACCGCCAGGTGCAGTTGGGTGAACACTGCCGGCTGCTGTTCGAGGATCGTCTCACCATTCACTACCAGATTCAGGAGATGCTCAGGGCCGAGCGCATTTTCGAGGCTCAGGGCATCGAGGATGAACTGGGAGCCTACAACCCGCTGATTCCCGATGGCGACAACTGGAAGGCCACCATGCTGATCGAGTACCCGGAAGTCGAGCAGCGCCGGGAGGCCCTGGCGAAGCTGGTGGGGGTGGAGGATCGGGTGTGGGCCAGGGTTGGAGATCTCGCGCCCATCCATGCGATCGCCGACGAGGATCTGGAGCGCTCCACGGAGGAGAAAACCTCCAGCGTGCACTTTCTCCGTTTTCAGCTCGATGACGCCGCTGTGGCGGCGGTCAGGTCTGGTTCGCCTATCGCCTTTGGCATCGATCACCCCAACATGGCGGTGGCTGTCGATCCGGTGCCGGAGGCTACCCGGGTTTCCCTGGCCGGCGATATCGATTAGACGCTCGCAACCCAGGCTCCGCCGCCCCGGGACGCTTCTTTTGCCTTCGGGGCATTAACATTTGTACGGACAGTGTGTATCCTTCGCCCCCGTTCAGCCCCGGGAGCTTCCGGGACTGACGGGTTCCGCCTGCGACAGGGAGTCTCAAGTCGCGCTGTGACGGATATTTCGCACTTGGCCGCCCGCGCGGCAACTCAGGGATGTCCGTGTGAACTGTCTCGACCCAACACCAGCCTTTTCTCCGCCGCCAGGGCGTTTCCTGTTGCTGGGGTGCCTGCTGCTGTGCGCCTGGCTTACGACTCCCGCGCGGGCGCTGCCGGTTATCGATAGCCGCGAGGCCGACTTTGTCGACCTCTCGCGACTGGCCCAGTACAGCGTCCAGCCCCGCGACGCGTCCTGGGAGCAGGTGCTGGCTGGGGAGTTCAACGGGGCGCGGGTGGATACCCCGCCATTGCTGGTCAGTGGGCAGGCTCTGTGGCTGCGCTTTCGCGTCGACAACAGTGCCCTCGGCAGGCCCGTGCGCTGGGCACTCTATCACCAGTCCGCCCATTTGGATCAGTTCGACCTGTGGACCCGCGACTCCGGTGGCGACTGGCGCGGGCGGTCGGTTTCCAGCAAGGTGCCCTTCACGCAGCGGTCGATCGCCTACCGCAAGCTCACTCTGGGGCACGAAACTCCCGCTGGCGGCGCCACCGAGGTGATCGTCAGGTTCGCCTACGAGGGAAACGAGGGCCTGATCGCGGCGGCCTACCTCAGGGAGTGGACAGCCTTTCACGAACATTTGCTGGAGGAACAGCTCCTTCACGGACTGTACTTTGGCATCCTGCTCAGCCTGATGTTTCTCGCCCTGTTGATCGGGCTGGTGTTGAGAGATTCGGCGCTGTTGTATTACGCCCTGTTTCTTTTCTGCACAGGGGCTTTGTGGGCGCTGCATAACGGTTTTGCCTATCAGTACCTGTGGCCCGACGGACCAGGAGCGATAAAATCCCTGTACCGGTTCGCGTTTCTGGTCTTCGCCATCAGTGCCCTGCAGCTCACCAAGGCGTTCCTGCGCACCCGGGAATTCATGCCCCTCGCCCACTGGCTGTTGACAGCGATCCAGATGGTGGCGCTGGTGGGTATCCTCGGTCGCCTGTTGGGTGAGTTCCGTCTGTTTCGGGGCTTGGCGATGCTCAGCATGGTGGTGCTGGTGTTGCTGCCGGTGGCCGCCTGGGTGGCGCATCGCCGCGGCGTGGAGCGAGTGCTCTGGTTTGCCGTGAGCTGGGTGATCTACGGCGCGGGCGTGGCATTTGCGATACCGGCCATCCACCAAGGCTGGATGACCAGCATGTCAGCCCAGTACCTGCTGCAGGTCATCAGCCTGGTGCAGGCCCTGGTGTTGAGCCTGGCCATGGCACAGCGTCTGCTGCACCTGGATCGGGATCGGCTTCGGGCCCTGGAAATGGCCCACCAGGATCCCCTCACCGGCCTCGGCAACCGCAGGCTATTGGTGCAGGAATACGACGCCATGCGATTGCGCTTCCACCGGGATGGCACGCCGGTGTACCTCATTCTCTTCGATATCGACCACTTCAAGGCCATCAACGATCGTCACGGCCACGATGCCGGGGACATGGTCATCGCCGGGCTCGCCACCCTGTTGCGTCGCTTCAGCCGTGGCGGGGATGTCTGCGTGCGCCTTGGCGGCGAGGAGTTCGCCCTGCTGCTCAACGCCGACAATGATGCCGTACCCTGGCAGATCGCCGAGCGTATCCGTACCCAGTTCGCGGCCCATCCCACCCGTTACGGGGACGGCGAGGTGATCGAGCATACCCTGAGCGCCGGCATTGCCCGGGTCATGGCCGGGGACGAGGAGCAGGGCTTTCGCGCCATGCTGGCGCTGGCGGACGACGCCCTCTACCAGGCCAAGGCGTCAGGCCGCAACTGCACCCTCTTTGCGCGCAACCTGTGAGGGTATTGCCAGCACGGTGTCCCGGCGCTGGCGCCACGCACCATCGACGGCAGGGGTGATTCGCGGTGTATAAGCGCCCTTGCGGGAGCCGGCCGCCACGGGCACGACACCCACCGGGCCTACAAGGGCCAGTGCAACTGCATGTTGCCGCCGCCAAAGGCGCCCCGGTGCAGATGCACCGTGGGGTTGATGGTGAGCACGGCGCCGCTGCGCTGGTCCACCGTATAGCGCCACGGCAGCGCCAGTTTGCCCACCCACTCCTGTTCGTCCTTGTTGCGGGCGGGATTGCGGTCGTGGCGCCTGTAGTTGTCGACGCGGCTGACATAGACCGTGGGACTGAGGTGGTGGCGCTCGCCGGTGTCGAAAGTGAGACTGCCAAACGCCAGCGGTTCACGCCGGTCGATCTCCCCGGTGGTGTGCTGTGCCGTGCCAAACCAGCCGTCCTCCTCGAAGCGCAGGTAGCGTGCTCCCAGTTGTGGCGACCAGCGCCGTTGCGGGAACATGATGGAGGCCTCCACCGCTGTCATGCGCCGTTGGAAGCTGTCCGATCCCGGGCCGGGAGCGGACAGCCAGTCGAAGTCGCGATCGCTGTGCTCCATTTCCAGGCGGGCCCCGAGCCTGGCCTCACCGGCCGGCAGGCTGCCCTGGGCCATCAGCCGCCACTGGCGGCCACTGGCCTCGACCCCGAGGGATTCACTGTCCAGGGTGGCGCGCAGGGAATAGTTGAGAGCCACTTCCGCCCTCACTCCGGCTGGGGAATCGTGGCGGTAGTGGGCGAACAGGCTCTGGGGTTTGCGCCGGTAGCGCCCGTCGCTGCCCTTGTCGTTGTAGAAGTGCTCGGGTCGCATATACACCAGGCGCAGTATCTGATGGTCGTCCGGTTGCCAGGTGGCCTCCACCTGCAGGTCGATTTCCGACTTGTCCCCCTGCACATCCCCCGCCAGGGCCAGCCGCCAGTTGGATCCCAGGCGGCGTCCAAAACCCACCAATTGGCGGTCGAAGCGGCCGTCGAAGTCTTCGAAGCGTTGCAGGCGCACAAAGACGAAGTGGCGGTCGTCATCGAAATACAGGTGCTTTTGGAAGGCGATATCGACGAACAGCTCGTCCCCCCGCACGCTGCCGGCAGTGCCCCGGGCGCCGTCCTCGCCGCCGAGGGGCCGGCCTTCCAGATGGCGGTAGCTCAGGCGGTGCAGGAAGGCCTCGGTGTTGTACTCGAAGTCGCGGCCCTCCAGCAGGGCCTCGCCGCGCCAGGGACTGGGCTCGCTCCACAGATCCGCCTGAACGGGGAGAGACACTGTTAGCAGCAGCGCCAGGGCGGTGGGGTTGCGGGGGCTTTTCCGGGACATCGTTCCTCCTGTCAGGGTGTCTCAGCGCCGCGGCCTGTCGGCGGCCACGCGGGTGCCATCGGTGTTGAGCAAAGTGGACTTGCCAGACCCGGAAGCCCCCAGCATCACCGTCAGCGCCCCGGGGAACAGATCCAGATCCACGCCCCGCAGGGCGTGGATCCGAGTTGCTCCCATGACATCGACCTTGGTCAGGCCGCGGGTGCTGAAGACGGGGGTTTCTGGCTCCACCATCGGGGGGGGGCGTCGTGCGGTTGGCGAGAGGCCAGTCTAGCGGCTGTCGCCCCGCCAGCCAAACCGGCGCCTCAGGGGCATCCCGTCAGTAGGAGGCCTCCGCCAGCCGCCAGTTGGACAATAGCGCCGGGCCGCGCACTTCGCAGCCCAGTTGCTCCAGCCACTGGGCCACCTTGCGGTTGGAGTTGTGACCGAAGCTATAGGCCGTGGGGTAGCGCACGAAGGAAACATCCAGGGGGGCGCTGTAGTGGCGCGGGCCACTGGCCTGATCATAGAGATCATCCAGTTCGCGGCGCAGGGCCGCCACCGCTCCTGCGTCCACCTGAATGGGCAGCAGTTCGTCCACCACCACACGGAGTTGGCCCGGCAGATTCTCGCCGGTGGGAGCCAGGGACAACGGCTGGCGGCCCAGGGCTGCCGGTGATGGCGTCACCAGGGCCCGCAGACCGCTCCACAATCCTGTCTGGCGAAGAGCGTAGTAGTCCCAGTCGCCGTAGGAGTAACGCACCGCTCCCTCCGCGGTGGGCAACACCAGGCTGGCGTGGCGACCGTGGTCCAGGACAAACACGGTGGTGGGCTCGGCGACATCGTCGGGGGGGGCGATGGTGGTCTTGCAGCCCGCCAGCCACAACAGCAGGGGGAGAAGCAACCAGGGGCGCAGGGCGGAGCACTGGGGCATGGCGAGGCCGGTAGTGTGATAACGGTTGCCATAAGACTATCAGACATTTTGGGAACCTCTGAAAAACGACTGCGCGACCCGATCCGCACCCTCCCGTGCTCGCGCGCCCATCGCCTATCTATCTGACATGTCTCGGGGACTCACTGCGCGGCTCGGGGCGCCTCGGGCCGCTCGCTACGTTTTTCAGAGGTTCCTTAGCCCAGACATTAGCCCAGACATCGGCCGAACAGCGTTGCCGCCGGGCGCCACCGCTCACCACCGTGAGTCGCTTATTCGCTACCGCCTGTCGCAACTTTCCGGCCAGTGGTGCGCTACTTGCATGATCTGGCTGCAACAGATATCACGCGCCCGCCACATCAGCACCGGGCCGGCCCCGAGCAAACCCAGGATCGAGACCATGGAAACACCGCCCAACCCCATCTATACCAAGGAAATGGTCGACCTGCTGATGCGCATCAAGAAGCATCTGCTCAGCCATCAGCAGGTGGCCATCCGGCTCTCCGACCCCTCGCTGTTCGACAAACTGGTGAAAATCCACCCCAAGGACGACCCCCTGCTGCACGGCATGCTCCAGTATCTGATGGCCCTGGGAGGGCCCGAGTGGAGCCAGATCTACAGCCAGATGGAGCAAGGCGGTGGTGGTCCTCAAGGTGGCCCCAGCGCGGACAAGGGGGCCATGGGGCTACTCAAGCGCGGCGCATCCCTCTATCGGGGTATGATTCACAGCCATGGCCAGGAAAGCGAAACCGCGTCCCCAACCGAAACCGCGCCCGACGCCGGCACTGAGCCAGCAAACCAGCCGGCCAGCGGGGAGCGCAAGCCGGTGCGGTACTACCGGGGGCAGCCGGTCTACGACGATGAGTGATCGCCGCTGATCAACCCATCGATGCGCTCCAGCACCACCAGCACCGTGTCGGCAGGCTGCCGGTTTGCCCTGAAGGATTCCGTCGCCATGGGTGCGACGGCGCAGTGGGTTGGTAGTGGCTCGCCGGCCTGCGCCAGCCTCCGAAGGCGTGGAATGAACAGGAATTGCAGCCATTCGGTAAACAGCAGGGTATCCCAGGCAAAAGGCTCGGCACTGGCCAATGCCGCGTCGCTGGGCGCCACGGCATGCCACAGTCGCAGGTGGCGCAACGCCGCCTCCAGTTCCATCAGTTCCCTGGCCAGCAGTCTGTGGGTTTCGGTAACAGGCACGGAACACCTCTGAGCATATGCCCACGGACACCAACCTGGGCGACACTTCAATTTTGCGGAAACCTTGCCGCTTGCCTGGCGGACTTTAACCACTGGCCTGGCGGCTGGCCTCGGACATCAGACCAATCCACTCACCCAATCTCCCGGCGGAACGGCGGCAACGAATCCAGCAGTTGCCGCCCGTAGAACTTGGTCACCAGGCGGCGATCGAGGATGGTCACCCGTCCCCGATCCTGTTCACTGCGCAGCAGGCGACCACAGGCCTGGATCAGCCGCAGGCTGGTGTCCGGCAGGGTCATGGCGCGAAACGGGTTGAGTCCCCGGGCCTCCAGCCACTCCGCCTGGGCGGATTGCAAGGGGTTGTCGGGCACCGCGAAGGGCAGTTTGGCGATCACCACATGGCGGCAGTAGTCACCCGGCAGGTCGAGCCCCTCGGCGAAGCTGGCGAGGCCGAAGATGACACTGCCCTCGCCACGGTCCACCGCCTCCCGGTGGCGGCGAATGACCTCCCCATGGCTGAAGGCACCCTGCACCAGCAGTTGAGCTCCCAGGGTTTCGCCCAGACCTTCCGCCACCGCCTCCATCTGACGGCGGGAGGAAAAAAGCACCAGGGTGCCCACCGCGGGATCGATCAACGAAGCCAGTGCGCCGATCACCGCCTCGGTGTGGGCGATGGCATCGCCGCCGTCGGCGCCGATATCGGGCACCGCCAGCACGGCGGCGCGGCTGTAGTCGAATGCCCCCGGTACCGCCAGGGTGGTGGCGTGGCGGGGCAGGCCGGTGGTGGCGGCGAAACGCTCGAACGAACCCAGGGCGCGCAGGGTGGCGGACACCGCCACGGCGGCGAAACAGCGATTCCACAGGGATTCCCGCAGCAGGTCGGCGGCGGAGATGGGGGACACGGACACCAGAACATCCTGACCGTTGTCGTCCGGAGTCAGCCAGCGGGCGCGGGGGGTTCGCCCCTCCTCGTCGGGTTCCGCCATCAGGCGCCACAGGGCGGTCACCGCCTCGCAGCGACCCAGCCAGTTGCCGGTGGCCTGGAACAGGGATTCCAGATCCACCCGGGGCAGGGGGTGGAGGGGGTTTTCCAGGGCGCTCTCCAGTTCCTCCGCCAGTGCCGACAGGCGGCTGTCCAGGGCGCTGAACTGATGGGCGAGGCGCGCCGCCCGTTCGCGGTTGAGCTCCCCCACATCGCCGCCGGCAAAGCGGTAGTGATCCGCTCCCGCTGGCAACAGTTGGTCGAGCTGCTCACGCCACAGGGGGGCTGATAGCCGGCATTCCTTCAGGGCGTCGTCCACCGCGCGGCTGGCCAGGTCCAGCAGGTGGGCGGTGTCAGGGGCCTTTTCCGCCCCCTTGCGGGCCACCGCCAATCCCTTGTGAAGCTGTTCCAGCCACTGAATGGTGCCAAGCACCTGGGCGGATGCACCGAAATGGCGCAGGGTGGTGTCCGCCAGGCGGTGGGCCTCGTCGAACACATAGATGGTCTGCGCCGGATCGGGGAGAATCACGCCGCCGCCAAGGGCCAGGTCGGCCATCACCAGGTCGTGGTTGGCGACGATGCAGTCGGCGTCATCCAAGGCGCCGCGGGCGCGGAAGAAGCTGCATTCGTGAATTTTGCGGCAGCGGTGCCCGGCGCACTGGCGGCGATCCACGGTGAGCGCCCGCCAGGTGGCGTCGGCGATGGCGTCGGGCCAGGCATCCCGGTCGCCGTCCCAGGCGCCGGCCTCCACCGCCTTGCCCAGATCCTTGATGAGGGAGAGGGTGTGGCGGTCGGGGTTGAATGCCAATTCGTCCTCGAACAGGAACTGGCCCCTGTCCCGGGCGCCGGCGGCATCGAGGCACTGTTCCAGCTTGATATTGCACAGATAGCGGCCGCGGCCCTTGGCGAGGGCGAAATGGTACTGCCAGCCGGTGGCCGCCAGCAGGTCGGGAATATCCCGTTCCACCAACTGGCCCTGGAGGGATACGGTGCCGGTCGCCACCACCACGGTCTTGTTCAATTCGCGGGCCACCGGCAGGGTGGCCAGCAGGTAGGCGAGGGTCTTGCCCGTGCCGGTGCCGGCCTCCACCACGCAGATGGGCGGATCCCCCCGTGGCTGGCCCTCGTCATCCAGGTCGACATTGCCCAGGGCGGAGGCGATGGCGCCGATCATCTGGCGCTGGCCGAGGCGGGGTTTCAGGCCGCGGCTGCCGAGAAAGGCCCGGTAGCCCGCCTGGATCTCTTCCTTGAGGGAATCGCCGAGGGCCATGGTCAGCCCCCTGGCTCGAGGCCCAGGTCCAGCAGGCTTTGCACCGGGGCCGCGTAGGCCCCCAGGAACTGGGAGACCACGCCGTCGCTCTCACCCGCGACCCGCGCCATCAGCGCGCTTTCCATGGCCTGCCAGTCTGTTTCCAGACGGCTCGCCCAGGCATCCACCCGCGGGTCGCTGCCGTGCAGTCGTCGCCAGGCGATGAAGTTGGTGGCCTGCAGGCGATAGTGGCCGACGATCTGGCGATCCAGCCAGGCGGCCAGTTCCTCGTCGTCGGCGGGCGGGAAGTCCAGCGGGTCGCCGAAGGCCACATGGACACAACCCTTGGCGCCGACCACCCCCTTGTAAATACTGGTCAGATCCTCGTGAGGTTTCTTGCGGTAGCTGCCGGTGGTGTGGCGCTCGTGCAGCTCCCGGGCCTTGTCCACATCGCAGGGATCGAGGCAGTAGGCGATGGAGACCGGCACGATATTCAGCTCGGCAATGGCCTCGGGGTAGGGGGTGCCCTTTTGCCGGTACAGGGCCAGCATCTTCATCAGCGCCGTTTCGGTGCGGTCGACGCCGTTCTTTGCGCGGCCCTCCCGCTGGGCGATCCACACGCTGGCCCCCTCCTCCTTGATGCAGTGACGGATATAGCGGGACAAGGTGGTGAGGGCGGCGAGCTTCTCGCGGCGACCGGTGGCGGAGCGCCGCACGATAAAGCTCTTGTTGATGCGCATCAGGTCGGTGGCGAAGGGCTTGCTGAGCAAGTTGTCACCGATGGCGATGCGCACCGTATCGTGGCCGTTGAGGTGCAGGGCGAGGTTGACGAACGCCGGATCCATGGCGATGTCCCTGTGGTTGCTGATCAAGAGATGGGCGCCACCTGGGGTCAGGTGTTCCGTTCCAGACACCGTGAAGCGGGTACCGTCCTTTTCCAGCATCGCCTTGAAGTGGTCTCCCACCAGCATCTGGAAATCGTTCACCGTGCGGATGCCGCCGAAGGCGCGGCGCAGGGCGCGACGCACCAGGGGGCGCAACAGCCAGCCCAGGGGGCGGGCGGCGCGGGGGTATTTCATGGTGAGCAGGGTATCGGCCATTTCCCGATCGGCCATCAGCCGCGCCATGACGCCGGGCACCTCGCTGTCGTGATAGGGGCGAATATCGTCGAATTCGTTGGGCTCGCTGGTGTTGGCCATTCTATCGTTGTGATCCTGTGGCGTGCGGGTTGAAACGGTCAGGGCCGTGGCTCAAGGGTTGCGGGGGGTGTGCCAGCGCACCTCCCGGGAATACTTGTCCACCAGTTGATCGACATCGAGAATCAGGGCGAACAACGCCATGCGCACGATCAGGCCATTGTCCGTCTGGCGGAAGATGGCCAGATTGGGATTGCTGTCCAGGTCGGCATCCAGTTCGTTGGCCTCGGCGCGGGAGTCCCGCGGCAGGGGGTGCATGATCACCGTATTGGGTTCGCAGTGGCGGGTGTAGATGGCCTGATTGAGACGGAATCGACCGCGATACAGGTCCGCCTGGCTGCGATCCTGAAAGCGTTCCTCCTGGATGCGGGTGGAATAGACGATATCCACCCGCGAGATGCTCTCCTCCAGGTTCTCGGTGACCTCCACCTGGTGGCCGGCGGCGAGCAGCTCCTCCACATAGGGGTCGGGCATGGCCAGCTCCCGGGGGGAGACCAGCACCACCCTTACATTGTTGTACAGGCTGAGCAACTTGCTGAGGGAGTGCACGGTGCGACCGTATTTAAGGTCGCCGATCATGGCGATGCGCAGGCCGTCGATCTGGCGGCCGCGGGTCAGCATCTCGCGCTCGATGGTGTACAGGTCGAGGAGCGCCTGGCTGGGGTGCTCGTTGCTGCCGTCGCCGCCATTGATCACCGGCACCCGGCTGGCACTGGCGAACTCCGCCACCGAGCCGGCCTGGGGATGGCGCATGCAGATCACATCGCTGTAGCCCGACAGCACCCGGGCGGTGTCCCTCAGGGATTCTCCCTTCACCAGGGAGGAACTTTCCGTGCCCACCGATTCCCGCACCTCGCCCCCCAGCAGGTTGAAGGCGCTGCCGAAGCTGATGCGGGTGCGGGTGCTGGCCTCGAAGAACATGCTGCCGAGGATGGCGCCCTCGAGAACCCGAGTCACCCGCCGCCGCTGGGCATAGGGCTCCATGAGGTCGGCGGTGCGGAACAGCCTGTCGATATCGGCCCGTTCAAACTGTTCGATGGAGAGTATGTGCGCGCCGGCGAAATCCACGGTGTGTTCCTGTGATGGGAAGTGGGCGAATTCTAACGGCTTTGTTGGGGTGTCACTAGGGTGGGGGGTGGCAGTTGTCAGTTATCAGTTATCAGTTGTCAGTTGTCAGTTGTCAGTTGGCAGTTGGCAGTTGGCAGTTGTCAGTTGGCAGTGGGTAGGATGGGTTGGGCACAGCGAAACCCATCAATCATGGGTGGATTGGCATCCCTTTGGTCATGCCGTTCCCAGGGGGGCGGGGATTTCAAGCAGTGCAGTGAGGGTTTCGCGGCGCCAGTGGAGAGTGGCGTTGGCCAGGAGGGTGGGGATATCGGCGCCGGGCGCGGGAGTCATGCCCAGCCATTCGAGGGCCTGGGACAGGTTGGTTGCGGGGTGTGTGTTGTCGAGGCTGGGGGCAAGGTTCTGCTTGCTGAGTTTCTGGCCATCCGGGTTGATGGCCACCGGGATATGGCCATAGACCGGAGCGGTGTGGCCCAGCAGGCCCAGCAGGTAGATTTGCCGCCCGGTGGAGTCCAGCAGGTCGCTGCCGCGAATGACATGGGTTATCTCTTGAAAGGCGTCGTCCACGGCTGCCGCCAGTTGGTAGGCGGGAAGGTTGTCTCGGCGCCAGATGACGAAATCTCCCTGTTCCCGGTTGAGATCCTGCCGCTGAACGCCCTGCATCAAGTCGTTGAAAACCACACGGGTGTTGTCCTGCGCTCGCACCCGCACCGCGTTGTTCGCGGCGGGCAGGTTGCGGTTACGACAGCGGCCGTCGTATACGCCCCCGAGGGAACGCAGGCGCTGGCGGCTACAGTCGCAGTGGTAGGCCATCCCCTGGTCCAGCAGGCGTTGCACCGCCGCTTGGTAGGCGGCGAAACGGGTGCTCTGGAACAGCACTTCGCCATCCCAGTCAAGGCCGTGCTCCCGCAGTTGGCGCAGAATGGTAGCGGCGGCGCCGGGCATTTCCCGGGGCGGGTCTATGTCATCCATGCGCACCAGCCAATGACCGTTGTTGGCGCGGGCGTCAAGATGACTGGCAACGGCGGCCACCAGGGAGCCGAAATGCAAAGGGCCGGTGGGAGAGGGCGCGAAGCGACCGATGTAGGGGGTGGACATGGCGGGCACGCGGCGCCGGGCGCCGCGGGGAGTGGGGTGGTCAACCGCCGGAGATCTGCCGTTCCTTGATTTCGTCCAGGGTCTTGCAGTCCACGCACAGGTTGGCGGTGGGGCGGGCCTCCAGGCGGCGGATACCGATCTCGATGCCGCATTGGTCGCAGAACCCGTAGTCATCGTTCTCGATGCGCTCCAGGGTGCTGTCGATCTTCTTGATCAGCTTGCGCTCCCGGTCGCGGGTGCGCAGCTCGAGACTGAACTCCTCCTCCTGGGTGGCGCGGTCGGCGGGGTCGGGGAAGTTGGCGGCTTCGTCCTTCATATGGGAAACGGTGCGGTCCACTTCTTCCATCAATTCCTGTTTCCAGGCGTAAAGCAGCTTCTTGAAGTGATCCAGCTGCTTGTCATTCATGTATTCCTCGCCCTTTTTCGCCTGGTAGGGGGCGAAGCCGTGGAGGGAAACGGAGGGGGTTTTGGCGGCGGCTTTCTTAGCCATGAACTCGGCCTCGCTAGTGCGTTGTCACTCGAACCCGCGTTTATAGTGGCATGGGCGGGTTTTTTCAAGCAGATTTTTCTTGCGATGTTGATGGCTTGGATCCCGGCTGGTGGGCGGGCATCCCCCACGGTTGTTGTTGGGCCGGACATCGTCACCGTTTTGTACGCCGTGGAGAAAGCGCCCAACCCATGAAGGGAGGTTGAGGATTCGTCCACAAACTCGTTATGATATGTTATATCGTAAATTTTTACAGTCTTGATGAGTGGGAGCGTAACGACATGCGACATCAAGGGAGGTCTACCTGGGCATGACTGGAAATCCAATGATGGGCGAACCCTTTTGCCCCGGTGCTTTTGACCGGGGCGCTGCTTCTACGGCAAAGGTATGTGTAGGGGATCATGTGCGCCGGGGCTATTCGCCGACAACGCTGACTGCTATCTATGAAGAGTCCGTCAATCTCGTTGTCTGGGAGCGGCGCCAGGCAACCGAGCATGCCCTCTACGCCGGCTTGCTCGCCACGCATTGGAAAGGTTTTGGCTTCAGGGCCGAGGTACCGTTCAGCGACGGGGAAGCCATGGTGCGGTCACGGTTACCCGAACTGGCGGGCAAGGAGGCAGTGGTAGCCGATATCGTCCTGTTGATGGACCTGTTTTGCACCTTGTTCGAGCTGGACAGCGTGGGGTTGCGTGTCACAAGCTTGTCCTCGGCCATGTGCCCCCGCTTTCACTCCGACAATGTCCCCTGTCGCCTGATCTGTGCCTATGGTGACGGCGGTACCCAGTGGCTACCGGAGCATGCGGTCGACCGCTCGCGGCTCGGTGCGGCCAGTGCCGGACTGGGGGATGAGGCGTCCGGTGTCTATGATCGCGACACTTCAATCCGCCAGTTGGCTGCCGCCCATGTGGCCTTGCTCAAGGGGGATGGTTGGGAAGGCAACCGGGGCCGTGGGCTGGTGCACCGCTCACCACCCATTCGGCCTCCGGCGACCCGTCTGCTGGTGACGCTGGACTTTCTTTGACGGCCGCCAGGGAGACTTGCTGATATGAGATTTGCTGAAATGTTGCAAATGCCTCTAGTCATTGTTTTGGCTCTGTTTTCCGGGCTCGCTGTCGCCCACGGCAGTGATGCCCATCATCATTCCCAGCAGCCCCATGTTCACGGTCAGGGAATCATCACCGTGGTACGGGAAGGCGAGCTGCTTCAGGTGGAACTGGTGGCTCCCGCCGGGGATGTCGTCGGCTTCGAGCGCGCGCCGGCCAGTGACGAGGAAAAACGCCATGTCCGCGATGCGCTTGCCCTGCTTGAGGATCCCGGTGCTATCATCCGTGCGGAGGGTGGGACTTGCCGGCTGGTTGAAGTGTCCGCGCTGAGTCCTGAAGACAGCCTGGGCCACCATGACAACCACAGTGGTGGCGATGGACATGACCGCGGCCACTGGGATGTGCGTGTGACGCACAGTTTCCAGTGCTCCCGGGGGGAGCGGCTCAGGTACCTGGAAGTGGGTGTGTTTGCTCAATTCCCCGATTTCGAGAGAATTACCGTGCAGTGGGTGGTCGACGGGGCCCAGGGTCA
Organism: Porticoccaceae bacterium; assembly: GCA_050486485.1. Classification (GTDB taxonomy): domain Bacteria; phylum Pseudomonadota; class Gammaproteobacteria; order Pseudomonadales; family Porticoccaceae; genus NAT127. The sequence continues at coordinate 2,606 of JBJHDJ010000004.1, read as the reverse complement.
AAAAGTCACCACACCGGGGGATAGACGAATCAGGATGCCCTGAATCATGACCAGAACGGGTATTTCCCAGGCAATTCGCCGGGCAGAGACTTCCTGCCGCGAAAGTGGCGGCAAGCTCACCGCCAAGCGCAAAAATGTGCTGGCAACCCTGCTGGGAGCGGGCGCGCCGCTATCCGCCTATGAAATCGCCGACCGTTACCGAGAGACCTTCGACGATGCCATTCCGCCGATGTCGGTGTACCGCATGTTGGACTTCCTCATCGACGAGAACCTGGTTCACAGGCTGGCTTCCAACAGCAAATATGTCGCCTGCTCCCATATCACCTGTGATCATCCGCACCAGACACCCCAGTTTCTGATCTGTGACCGCTGCCAGTCAGTGCGCGAGGTGGGGGTGGCCACCGACACCATCGAGGCCCTGAGGGAGAGCGTCGAGTCCACCGGATTCTCCCTGGCCAGCCCTCAACTCGAACTGCATGGCCTGTGCGGAGACTGCAAATCGGAGGGTGGGCACGGGGGTGGCCGGCCGCCACGCCGTCGTCAATCGTCCCCGTAGGGCTCCAGAATCCTCGCGCTCATCTGATAGGCGGACAGGGCCAGGTCGTTTTCATTGACTTCCGTGTGCAACTGACCGAGCACCCAGAACGGCTCGTAGATGTGGTCCAGCTTAATGCCATCGGGGTAGTCCACCAGCACGATCTGGTTGGGGGGTGGCGGCGGCAGGTGAATGCAGGCGCCGAAATAGGGCACCAGGAAGAACTGGGTGATGCGCTGGTTATCATCGTACTCGAGGGGCACGATGAAGCCTGGCAGGCGTACATGGCGACCGTCGTGATCGTCAATCACCCGGGTGGACACCAGCGCCTGCTGATAGCGACTGTCCTCCGCCAGGGCGATGGCGTTGCCGATCTGGCTGGCGATCATGTCCTCGATGGAGCCGTCCTCGATCTCGTCGAGGTACGCTGGAGGATTGAGCAGGGCCTCCAGGTCATCCTCGGGAATCAGATCCACCCACTCGAGGGTGGTGTATTCGGGGTTGGCCCCGGCCACCTGCCAGGGCAACAGGGCGACGAGGGCGAGGGCCATCAGTGGGTAAAGCGCCGTGGCCGGCCATCGGCCCGCGGGACTGTTTGGCTTGTTCATGACGCGAGATTTCTCCACGACAGTGCTTCTCGATATTCCCGGCCCATTCTACCCTCCGCCATGTCACGGTTATGCAGTTATCTGGATGGCGCTAGTCACAGGCAATCACGGCGGCTGAGTGACAGAGGGATGCGTGACGGATGGGTTGTCGGCGAAAAACGCTATGTTATAACATTCTTTTTCTTGGGCCAACGGCCAGCCGTGCCACAAGCCGCACTCACAGCGGGGAGGATAGGGTGACAGCCAGCCAACAACCAGCCGCCATTGAAATCGACGGCTTGCAGTTCGCCTATGGCGCCGCTTCCCCGCCAGTGGTGGATATCCCCCGCTGGCGGGTGGCCGCCGGTAGCCGTCTGTTCGTCCACGGTCCTTCCGGTTCCGGCAAATCCACCCTGCTCAATCTCGTCGGAGGCATCCTCAGTCCCAGCCAGGGCGAGATCCGCCTTCTGGGACAGCCATTCTCCAGTCTCGGCAAGCGCCGCCGCGACCGCTTTCGGGCCCGCCATGTGGGCATGGTCTTCCAGCAGTTCAACCTGGTGCCCTACCTGGGTGTGCTGGACAACATTCGTCTCGCCGGCCACTTTGCCGGCACCGCGATGAAGGAGGTGAACGACCGGGGCAAAGCCCTGTTGGCGGGTCTTGGCATTGAGCCGGCGCTGCACCGCCGCCGCGCCTCGGCCCTGAGTATCGGCCAGCAGCAGCGGGTGGCCATAGCCCGGGCCCTGGTGAATCGCCCGGAGATCCTGATTGTCGATGAGCCAACCTCCGCCCTCGACGACGCCCATGCCAGCCAGTTCATGGCCGTGCTGCTGGATACCCTGGCGGGATCGGATACCACCCTGCTGTTCGTCAGCCACGACCGGCGCCTGGTGAGCCACTTTCCCGAGGCCCTGGATTTGCGTGCCCTCAACCGCGGGGAGAGCCACTGACATGCTGCTCAGAGTCGCCGTCAAGAGCCTTGCCAACCGCCTGCCCACGGCGCTGCTAACGATCCTCGCCATTGCCATCAGCGTGTCCATCCTGCTCAGCGTCGATCTGCTGCGCCGCGAGGCCCGGGAGAGTTTCAGCCGCACCCTGTCAGGTACCGATCTGATCGTCGGCCCCCGCACCGGCCAGCTCAATCTTCTGCTTTACTCCGTGTTTCGCATGGGCCAGCCCACCAACAATATTTCCTGGGGCAGCTACCGGGAAATTGCCGAGCACCCCCAGGTCGCCTGGACCATTCCCCTGTCCCTGGGGGATTCCCACCGAGGCTACCCGGTGCTGGGCACCAATCTCGACTATTTTCGCCACTTCCGCTACGGCCAGGGACAGGCCCTGGCGTTTCGCGAGGGGCGTCCTTTCGAGGCGTTGAAGGACGCGGTGGTGGGGGCGGAGGTGGCGGCGCGCCTCGGCTACGGTATCGGCGACGCCATCATTCTCGCCCACGGATTGCGGGATACCGCCTTCGCCCGCCACCAGGA
>JBJHDJ010000003.1:0-26033 GCA_050486485.1 Porticoccaceae bacterium | reverse complement strand
CTCGCTGTGTTTCTTCCCGGCTCTGTGCGCGAGTGCATTGGCGCCACCCGCCAGTTCCGCCAGGTCGCCGTGCACGCTGGAACGGGGCACCCCATAGAGCGATGTGGTGGAGTCGTAGTGGAACCATCCGGCGTTCTCCTCCCAGATGGCGCGCACCACCCAGGGTACCTTGCCGTGGAATTCGCCGATTTTCAGGTGTTCCGGCAAATGAATCTCACGCATCAGCTGGTGCACCGTCTTGCCGGCGTTCATGCCGGCGATGGTTTCCTGCTCCAGATAGGACACGGCCCCGTGCATGGCGTCGAGATCGGCGCGGATGCGTTCGGCCCCGCGAATCGGTTCGCCGTGGCCGGTGATCACCAGGTCCGGCTCCAGGGCGCGTACCTGTTCAACGGAGCGCAGGTAGGGGCGTACCAGGCGGGGCTTGTCGCCCCTCAGGGTGACCAGATTGGGCATGGCGCGCCACACGGGGCCGAACAGGTTGCCGGTGAACACCGTGCGTTCGTCGGGCAGCCACACGAACACCGAGCACAGGGTCTCGCCGCCGGGGGTCTTGACCACCTCCACGCGGCGGCCACCCTGTTCGAAGCCGTAGCGATCCTCCACCAGTATATCGGGCGCCACCTTGGGGGACTTGGGAAGCTCTCCGGCGCCGCGGGTCATGGAGGCCCACAGCTTGCCGGAGCGGCGGCCGAGAAACGGTTCCAGCCGGTCGAAGTAGTCGGCGGTCTCGGTGAAGCCGGCGCCGGCGATCACCACGGTGCCCTCCTCGAGCTGCTCGGGCAGGGCGCCGTAGTGGTCGGCGTGGGACTGGGTGAGGATGATGCGCCGCAGGGGGCCGGTGCGGTGGGGGGCGAACAGCCCCTTGTTGCGCTCGCCGTTGCCGAGGAAACCGGTGTTCACCAGCAGGTCGCCATCGCCGGTGGTGAGCAGGTAGGCATTGGAGATGTCCTTCACCATGAAAATGGTGTCGGTAATCCTATCCGCTTCGGTTTGGCCCTGCCCGGCGGTGACCAGGGCCCCCAAAGGGGTTTGCTTGTCCTGGCTCATCAGTGGTTGTCCCCGAATTCAATCATCACTTTCGCGGACTGCGGTGTGGCGGCGATATCCAGTCCCTCCAGCACCCGCTCGAAGGGCAGGTGATGGCTGATCATGGAAGCGATCTTGTCCTTGAGGCGCGGCATGGCGGCGATGACCTCGGGCATCTCCGTGGGATAGCCCACCGCGGTGGTGATGGTCATCTCGCTGGTGAGCATGCGCCCCACGGGAAACTCGATGGGCTTCATGTAGGCGGCGGTGATCACCATGCGGGAATGGAACTTGGCCATCATGATCACATCCGTGAGGATGCCGGGGGCGCCGGCGGCGTCGATGAAGGCGTCGGTCCCCACCCCCACGCGCCCGTAGGAGGGCACCTCGCCATGCAGTTTGGCCAGTTCGGCCCGCAGATCCACCTGGGTTGGGTCCAGCGCCGCCTGGGCACCCAGGGCCAGGGCCCGTTCGCGGCGCTCGGCGGCGAGATCCAGGGCCACCACCTCGGTGATGCCCCGGTCCAGCAGCCACAGCACCATGCCCAGGCCGATGGGGCCGCAGCCGAATACCACCACCTTGTCACCCGGCTTGACCTCGGCGCGGTTGACGCCGTGCATGGCCACCGCCAGGGGTTCGCACATGGCGGCCACATCGTAGGGAATGTCCTCCGGAATCGGCAGGATGGAATCCCCCAGGCGGGCCTCGCGCACCAGCAGCTCCTCGGTAAAGGCGCCCTCGGGACCGCCGCTGCCGATATTGCTGGGGGTCATCATCGGGTTGACGATGACCCGCTGGCCGACCTGGATGTCCTTGACCTCCTCGCCCACCTGCATGATCTCACCGGCACCCTCGTGGCCCAGGGCGGTGATGGTGCCAGGGGTGGGAATGCCGCCGATCTTGATATAGGACAGGTCGCTGCCGCAAATGCCGCAGGCCTTCATCTTGACCACGACATCCTTTGGCCCGGCCGGAGGGCGTTGATAGTCGTCGAGGCGGACATCCCCGGAACCGTGAATCTTCAACAAGCGCATATCGTTTTACCTCAGTTTACGGGCGGACCATGTAGCCGCCGTCGATGGTGATGGTTTCCCCGGTCAGGAACGAGGAGGCGTCGCTGCACAGGTAGGCGCCGATGCCTTCGAAATCCTCGGGATAGCCCACACGTTTCATGGGGATCTGGGGACCGAAGTGGGCCGCCAGGGCCTTCTCGTTGGCCTCGCCGCCCATCATCGGGGTCATGATAAGACCCGGGGCCACGACATTGGCGCGGATGCCCAGTGGACCCAGCTCCACCGCCAGGCTGCGGATGACCGCCGCCACCCCGCATTTGGAGGCGGCGTATTCCATCTTGCCCGGCAGGCCCTGGAACAGGGAGAGGCTGCCGCAGGCCACCAGGCTGCCGCCGGGCTCGCCGGCCTCGGCCCGCGCCTTCATGTGACGGGCGCCCTCCCGCAGGGTGAAGAAGGCGCCGTGCAGGGCCACATTCTGGAAGTCGTGCCAGTGGGAGGTGGGCATGTCGAAAACCGAGTTATAGCGGGGCGAGGCGCCGGAGTTGGCGAACACGCAGTCGACGCGGCCAAAGTCCTCCAGCAGCTTGTCGTATCCGGCGATGATCTGCTCCTCGGAGGAAACATCCACCTGGTAGGCGATCACCCGCCCGGCGCCGGCGGCTTCCAGTTTCGCCTTGGCGGCGGCGTTCTTCTCCGCGTTGCGGGCCCAGATGGCGACATCGCCGCCCTGTTTGGCGACGCCCATGGCAAAACCGAAGCCGATGCCGCCATTGCCGCCCGTCACCAGGGTGACCTTGCCGGTGCAATCGAAAAGACCTTTGGACATGTTTTTCTCCTGTTGTGCCGGCGTCTCCCCCGGCGGGTAGGTTGAATGGCCGACGGGCGCCGGATGGCGCGAATCCATTGGCCGGAAAACAGTGAACGCCAGGATAACGAATCCCAGGGCTTGCGGTCTTGAAAGTTATCCGCAAAGGCCCTAGTGTCGAGCGCCGGGGCCAGGCATTCAATACTGAACAATATCGAGAGCGGGCCGCAATGGCGATGTCGGGACATTTCGCGCCCCGCCCATGGCCGGAACGCGACACAATGGCCGCCACTCGTCGTTACAGGGCATTGCATGACTTTGGCCGCGCACTCCAAGATTAGTGATTGACCTTGGCCGGCGCAACAGCGTTGCCATGGGTGGCAAAATCCCGCCACCCCCCAACGCGCCCCCCAGGAAACCAGAACCCAGGACACAAGAGAGGAATCACCCCATGGCAGAGAAACTGGTCGCCGATAACTTTATCGAACAGGCCCGCAAGGCCACCGGACTCGATGAATTCGACAACGAGAGCTTTCGCGAGGGACTGGAAGTCTATCTGGAGGATGTCAACAATTTCCCGCCTCCCGAGGGGGATGCCCTGGAGCGCATGAAGGGCAGTATCGTCCAGGCCCTGGCCACCCGTCTCAAGGTCGACGACTATCTCGCCAAGCGTCCCGAATTGCTGGAACGCCCCGTGGAGAGGCCGCTGTTCGTGTTCGGCATACCCCGCACCGGCACCACCCTGCTCAGCAACCTGCTGGCTGCGGACCCGGCGCGCCGCTCTCCGCTGACCTGGGAGATCGACGACCCGGTGCCTCCGGCCACTTCCGCCACCCTGACCAGCGATCCCCGCGCCGTGGCCCGCCTGGAGATGGAAAAGAAAATGCTGGCCGCCCACCCGGAGATGGGCAAGTACTACCGCAATTCGGCCATCTATCCCAACGAGTGCATGTTCTTTATCCAGCACGATTTCAAGGCGCTGATCTGGCAATCCAGGGGCAAGTACGAGGCCTACCGGGATTGGCTGTTCGACGAGGCCGACCTCACCCCCACCTACCAGTATCACAAGCGCTTCCTGCAATTGCTGCAGGCCGATGCCCCGGGCACCTGGAACCTGAAAATGCCCTCCCACGCCCTGTGGCTCGACACGCTGCTGAAAATCTACCCGGACGCCCGGCTGGTGTGGACCCACCGGGATCCCTTCACCGCCACCGGCTCCTTCTGCAGCCTCATCTCCCTGGCCCACCGTACCTTTACCGGCAGCGTCGATACCCAGTGGCTGGGCAAGGATTGCTCCTATCAGGCGGTGGTGCATGCCGAGCGCATCATGGACAGCCGCGACAGGCTTGGCGAGGACCGCATCGTCGATGTCCACTACGCCGAGCTGATGCGCAACCCCATCGCCACCATGCGCCAGCTCTACCGGGATATCGGCGATGAATTCACTCCGGAGGCGGAGGCCGCCATGCAGGCCTGGCTGGACGACAACCCCCAGGACAAGTTTGGCCGCCACGAGTACAAGCTGGATCAATTTGGTCTCAGCTTGGGAGAACTGGAGCAACGCTTCGAGCGCTACCTGTCCCGCTACGAGGTGGAGCGGGAGGGCTGACGGTCGCCAGCCCCGCCGCCGGGGGAGACGGGGCGGCTGGGGTGCGAGGCTGCGGCCCCCGTCGATGGCGCCCGCTGCAGGTCAACCGGACAGCGAATGCACCCTGGTTTCCGGGGGGCCCGGGGTCGTCGCGCCGACGGACCTAAAAATGAGCACACCCCGATGCCTGCCCAGGGTGTCAATCCTGTTGGCTATGCCAGGGGGCAGGTTCGGGCCTATGGCCATGGGGATATGGCCATAGGCGTCCGCGACGGCATTGAGGTCGTGGATACCCGCCCCCGGAAGGCTCTCGCACCAGTGGTTGTAGGCGTGCACCGACCAGTAGTGGCCGAGCCCCTCCGGCATCGACACTTCCAGCCATTCGCCCGGCCGCAACTGGTAGTAGCCCAGATAATAAGTGGTATCCGGATCCCCCTGGACACTGGCGGCCATGTCGTCCGGCGGGGCGATGAAGCGGTTGGGATGGGCGCTGGTGACCCGCGACCAGTTGAGAAACTGGCGCACGCCGGCAAGCACCACCTGGCCGGCGCGCTGATAACCGGTATCACTGCCACCCCCGGCAAAGGCCAGGTCCACCGTGCCGGCGCCTCCCTCGAGAAACACCCGCCCAGGCTCCGCCAGGGGATCGCGGTGCAGGGTGCGCACCAGCAGAACCCGGCAGGCAGAGGTCATGGTCAAGGTGCCTGGGCCAGCGGCGTCGCTGGCAATTTCCAGGGAAAAAGCCCCCTCGGCGTCCACCGAACCCGTGTCGAAGGCGGCGTAATCCCCCAACAGGACTTCACCCGCGGCGGAAAAATGGTAGAGGCCGATACCGATCCGTTCCGAGCCGTTGAGAATGCCCGTCAGCCGGTAGCGCCGTGCTGGGTCGACGGGGGCATGGCTGAGTATATAGTCGGGGTTGGGGGCGCCTTTCACCGGCAGGGCGTGGCTGACTCCCCCCACGGTGAAGAGGTGGCCGAGGAAGGCGTCTCCCAGGGCGGCGGCCAGTAGCCTCGCCACATAGGCTTCGCCCTCGGTGGCGGTGGCGGCATCCGGAGCCGCGGCGGCAATGTCCCGCCGTGCCGAGGCGAGAGCCGTTTCCAGGTGTTGCCAGTCGGTCATGGTTGTCACCCGCGGGGTAAGGTGTCGATATCAGGTTTGGGCGCCATGGCGCTACGCAATTCTTCCCATGGAGTCCTAAGCCGTTCGCGCCAGGCCATCTTTTTCCCGGGGAATGGCAAAGCGCTCCCTATAGTCGCTGAATTGTTCCGCCACCTCGTCCGGGTCGAGCCCAAACTGCTCCAGACTGTAGGGATTGGCGCCTCGCGCCCCCTTGGGGTTGCGTCGATGCCAGTCCGCCACCGCCTCGCGCACTTCCTCGGGGGAATCGATGCCCAGGGAGCTGTGAACTTCCCCCATCACCGTCGCTGGATCGTCGAGCAGCCGGTAATAGTCCACATGGGTCACGCGATCGGCGTTGGGGCCCGCGGTGAAGGCCATGATGCGGTCGATATGGCGGCGCACGAAGTGCAGCATGTGGCGACCCGCTTCGTGGGGGTCAAGGGGCTCGTCGTAGCGCACGCCCCGCAGGGTGTGGGTCATCTTGGCGATGGAGGCCAGGGTTTGCACCGGGTCGCGGTGGGTCATCACGAAGCTGGCGTCGGGGTAGATCTCCAGAATGCTGTCCATGGCCAGCACATGGTTGGGGTACTTGAGGGCCCAGCGCGGTCGCGGCGAGCGCCATTGCAGCACCTGTAGCAGGCGCCTGTGGACGCGATAGGCCTCGGTGAAATCCACCGATTCCAGCAGATGGTCGAAGTAGGAGGGCACCCGCAGCAGGTTCTGAAAACCGGCGGCGGCGTAGGCGTGCTCCATGAAAGCGTGGCACTCCTCCGATCCATCGGGATCCACCAGGTGCAGCGCCTCGAACCCCTCGATATGGGGTCGGTTGCGCGCCCGGCGCTCGGCTTCCTCGGCTTTGCGCCGCACCACGGACTGCGGGTCGTACCCGGGGGGCGGACAGGGGGCGACGGCCTCCCAGGTGCGAATCAGCCGGAAGCGGTGGTCGCGGTCGAACAGGTACTGAAAGAAGGTGGTGCCGGAGCGTGGCAGGCCGGTGAGAAACACCGGCGCGGCGATGGTTTCGTCGCCAATCTCCGGAAAGTCGGCGAGCCACTGGAGCGTTTCCAGTCGCTCCACGGTGCGGTCCACCAGGGAGCCGCGGGTGAGGGCCTCGCCCCAGGCCGGCATGCGGGCATCCTGGTTGATGGATGCCACCAGCGCTTCCAGGTTGGGTCGCAGGGCGAGATCCGTATCGCCGACCCCGGCCCGCGCTTCCGCCGCGGCGATGATGTCGTTGGCATCGAGCATGTCGCGTCTCCCGGGTCAGGCTCTGGGGCCGCGGGCGAACAGCCGGCTTTTCAGCTCGCTGAAGCTCGGGTCGCTGGCGGGATCGCTGGCGCCAGGTTTGATGGACAGGGGCTGGCGGGTCTTGTGGTCGTAGGTCACTACCCGCTTGGCGAAGCGCCAGCGGCCGTCTTCCTCCTTGCGATAGCGGTCGATATAGCGCACGCACATGAAGTCCTCCTCGCAGCCACCCTTGCCATCGGGAATCACATGGTAGGCCACGGCGTAGACTTCACCCTCCGCCTGGTCGCCATTGACGGATATCAGATGGTTGCAGATGTGGTGGCCGCTGTAATACATGTAGGGGAAGGAGCCCTCGAGGAATTTCACATAGTCGTCGGCGTTGCCATCGAAGGAGTCGCCGTGGGTATCGGTGGCGTCCTGGGTGTACAGGGTGCGCAGCAATTCCCCATCCTTGCGGTCCACGCCCCGGGAATAGAGCATCGCCAGTTCGCGAATCTCGTCCTTGGCGATGAGGGTTTCCAGAGCTTGTTGGGTGTTGGTCATGGTTATTCTCCTTTGCGAAGCGATCAGCCAGCAGTGATGCCGTTGTCGATATTGATCACGGCCCCGTGATAACCCCTGGCGGCGTCCGTGGCGAGAAAGGCCACCATCTCGGCAACATCGTCTATCTCCACCAACCCGCGCAGCGGGGAGTAGCGCTTGAGGAGCTCGGGGTCGGGATCCTGGAGCCCGCGGAAACCGGCGGCGAGGGCGGTCATCATGCCCCCGGGGGCCACGGCGTTGAAGCGGATACCCTTGTGCATGTACTCCATGGCCAGGGCCTTGGTCATATGGGTGAGACCGGCCTTGGTGGCGCAGTAGGCGGCGGTATAGGCTTGGCCCACATGGGCGGCGCAGGAGGTGACATTGACCACGGCCCCGCGGCTTTCCAGCAAGTGGGGAATGGCCGCCTGGATCAGGTGGAAGGGGGCGCCGAGGTTGACCGCCATGGTCCTGTGCCACTGCTCGCTGGTCATGCTGTCCGTGTGGGAGGGTATGAACACGGCGGCCACATTGCACAGGGCGTCGAGCCTGCCAAAATGTTCAACGGCGCTGGTGATGGCGTCGCGGCAGTTGTTCTCGTCGGCGATGTCCGCGGCGATGACCAGGGTTTTCGCCCCCAGCGTCCGCGCTTCCCGGGCCGTGGCTTCGAGGCCTTCGGCATTGATGTCCACCAGACAGAGGTCGGCGCCAGCGCCGGCCAGGGCCAGGGAGGTGGCGCGACCGAGACCGGCGGCGGCACCGGTGATCAGCGCGGATTTTCCATTCATGTCGCCGGGTGTGGGCATGGCGGGGCTCCTCGTTGGGGTTTCAAGGTTTTTCCTTCACTGGGCGAAGGAGTAGCCGCCATTCACCGGGTAGGTCTGCCCGGTAATCCACGAAGCGGCCTGCGAGCACAGGAACAGGGTCATGTAGGCGACATCGTCCGGCTGGCCAAAGCGGCGAATGACATAGCGGGACACATGGGCCTTGGCGCGGTCGCTGGCAAGGAAATCCGCCTTGACATCGTCCGGCATGGGAGGCTCCAGGGTGGACAGGGAAATGGCGTTGCTGGTGATGCCGAAGCGACCGGCTTCCCGGGCAATGGCGCGCACGAAGCCGTTGGCGCCGGCCTTGGCGGCGGAATAGGCGGCCAGCCGCGCCTCGCCAACGCGTCCGGCGTCGGAGACGATGGTGACGATACGCCCCTTGCCCTGCTGGACCATGCCCGGCAGCAGAACATGGCAGCAGTTCATGACACCCTGCAGGTTGGTGTGGAAATAGCGGTCCCATTCAGCCGGGTCCGTTTCCCAGAACAGGGGAGAGGCGCCCATGGTGGCGGTGGGGCCGGCATTGCCGGCATTGTTCACCAGCAGGGTGATGGGGCCGAGGGCCTGTTGCGCGGCGTCGGCCGCCGCCTTCACCGACCGGTAGTCCCCCACATCCGCCTGCACGGCCACCGCCGGGACGCCCAGTTCGCGGATTTCGGCGGTGACGGCCTCCGCCCGCTCCAGCACGAAATCGTTGATGGCCACGCCGCCGGCATTGTGATGGGCCATCGCCAGGGCAATGGCGCGCCCGGCCCCCTGGCCGGCGCCAGTGACAAAGGCGATCTGTGCGTCGAGGTCGAGAGGATCGGGTCCGATCATGGGGCTGACTCCGTTAGTTGCTTATAGGGGTGCGCCGGTCGGTCCCCGGGACGGGGCGATTGACTTGCGGCCGGACTTTTAGCATATTCTGAATTTACAGAATATGTCAAAGCCTATCCATGTCTCCAGAACAGCGCCGCTTTATCGATGACTTTGCCGCCCTGATGATCCAGCAGGGAATGCCCCAGGGGGTGGCCCGGGTCTACGGCTACCTGATGCTGGCCCCGGAGCCCGCCAGTCTCGACCGCATCTCCCAGGATCTGCAAATCAGCAAGAGCAATGTGAGTGTCGCGGCGCGCTTGCTGGAAAAGCATCTTCTCGCCCGTCGTCATGGAGAGCGGGGCAGCAAGCGCGCCCTGTACAGCGTGAGTGACGACTACTCTGGCCTGTATGCCGAGAAAAGCGCCAACCTGGGAAAGCTGGCATCCCTGTTGCTGGCCAGCACCGATCATGTGACAAGCGCCCCCGTGCGGCAGCGGCTGGCTACCATGTCCGGCTTCCAACTGGCCATGAAGGACGCCATCGAGGCGGCGGTGGCGGGGTTCAATGAAAAATAAGGATACCGCTCTCAATAACACATTGAGGTGCCCATAGGCAGCCAATTGGTCGACACCGCCACGAACGGTTGTCATCCCGTTTCTGCCTCTCCACCGTTGCCAGCTCTCCACCATTGCCAGCAATAACGATACGCCTGGTTGCAGCATCCCCCGCGGCGCCTCCCATCCCTTCTCTCGGGGTCCGTCACCGCCGGTCGACAAGGTCACAGGAATGTGGCGCCGCCCATTGCCGTCGCGTCCTTCAAACCTGTCCCGTTTTCATGGTGGGTGGGGATAGAACGGGAAGATCCAGCGCACCGCAATCCTGCCCGGCTGTCATTGGCTATCTTGTGATCAATGGGGTTTCAGTGTAAGGTTTGCCGCCTTTCAAAAGACCCATCCAGACAGGATTTTCGTCAATGAATATCATTCTCCTTGGTCCCCCGGGGGCAGGTAAAGGCACCCAGGCAAAATTCATCACCGAGAAATACGGTATTCCGCAAATTTCCACGGGAGACATGTTGCGCGCCGCGGTGAAGGCCGGGACCGAGTTGGGCAGGAAAGCACAGGGCATCATGGCGTCTGGTGGTCTCGTCTCCGACGATATCATCATTGGTCTGGTCAAGGAGCGCATTTCACAGCCGGATTGCAACAACGGGTTTTTGTTCGACGGTTTTCCCCGAACCATTCCGCAGGCGCAGGCCCTGGTGGATGCCGGCATCGCCATCGACAAGGTGATTGAAATCGATGTGGCCGACGAGGAGATTGTCAGTCGCCTGAGTGGTCGTCGCGTGCACGAGGCTTCCGGTCGCGTCTATCATGTGGAGCACAACCCCCCCGCGGTTACCGACAAAGACGATGTTTCTGGCGAGCCCCTGGTGCAGCGAGACGACGATCGGGAGGAAACCGTTCGCAAACGACTTGCCGTCTACCACGAGCAAACCAAGCCACTGGTGAGGTTTTATCGGGACTACCAACAGCGTGATCCGGAAAATGCTCCCGCTTACCGCTCCATCTCTGGCGTGGGCGCTCTCGCGGATGTTCAACAGCGACTGGTGGAAGCGCTCGGCTGAGGGGCGGGGCAGCTGTGATTGGGAGCAGGTTTTATAGTGTGTATTTATAATCCTCGGTAGTTGAGACAAAAAGGGCCGCAAGGCCCTTTTTTGTTAGCCGCCAGGTACACAGCAGCAATTTAACGGCTGAATTGTCACTGCATACCACAAGCTTGAAGAGTGCTGAATGGTTTCGCTAACGATTCGATAGGTAGGGATCGGATCGGCAGCCGATGGGTCTTGATAGTTCTCCTGCCCATCGACCGCTAGGAAGTCGCGTTCCCGCAGGGCATGGCTGGTTGTCCTTGGCAAGCAAGCCAGCGCCGCTCTGGCGCCTGTCAGGCCGCGCCCTGCGGGGCTTTCAGGCGAGCCCGCACTCGGTGTTGCAGCTTCTCGGCAGGCCACCATCATGCCTGCGACATTGCGCCTTGATTGTGGGCTCGCCTGAAAGCCAGAGGCTACTCTCAATTAATAGAGGTGCCCTAAAACAACTTTTGCACAACATGTCGTCCAGGTTGTGTTTCCATGGTGTTACGCATGGAGTCATGCGCCGGGCTATCTCGGCGTCAGGCGTCAGGCGTCAGGCGTCCAGCGTCAGACGTCAGACGTCAGACCAAAATCTCCTTGTAAAAACCCAAAACAGGGTTATTTTTTGGAATTTATGGCAATTTTTTTGATTTTTAACGGTTTTGACCAACTCTTTCTTTGAAAGATCGAAAAATATTGAATAAAATTTGCCCAGCAGTTGAAGTTTATTACCCTTTTTCCAATCGGGAGATCACCATGGCTAAAGTTGCGAAAAAAACAGCACAAACAAAACCCCGTGCAGCCGCCACCAAGCGCACACCCAGAAAAACAGTTGCAAGCACTGTCGACGCCAAGGTGAAGTCCCTGGTGGCTGACATCGAAAAGAAAATCGCCGCGGCCCAGAAAAAAGAGGCCGCCGCCAAGGCCAAGCTGGCTCAGGTGCGCGAACGCGCGGCCAAGACGGGCACCAAGGCAGCCAAGGCTGCCGTGGTCAAGGCTCGATCGGTATCGCGGCAGGCATCCGCCCAGGTATCTTCCCTGCGCAACGATCTGCGCAAGGCGAAAATCGAGCTGCGGGTGCAGCAAACCCTGGCAAGGGTGGCAGCGGCGGAAAAAAGGGCCGAGGCCAAGGTGATTGCCGCCGAAAAACGCCTCGAGGCCCGTGCCAACAAGGAACTGAAGAGCGCGCTTTCCCGTTTTGAGGCCCAATGGCGCCGTGCCCGCAAGAGTGCTATCGCCAAAAAAGTGAAGGCCGTGGCCGACAAGGAGAAGGCGTTAGTCAAGTCGGTGCAAAAAAAGGTGCAGTCCAAGGTCAAGTCGATCGTCAAGGAGTCGAAGCCGCGTCGCAAGCCGGGTCGTCCTCCGAAGTCCGCCACAACCGCGGCTCCCGCCAAGCCCGCCCCCCGTCGCGGCCGGCCCCCCAAGGCCAGCACTGCAAAAGCGGCCCCCGCGGCAAAAAAACCGGCGGCTAGAAAGACTGCAGCAAGCAAGCCTGCTGGAAGAAAGCCTGCCGCGAAAAAAGCCCCGGCTAAAACCACCACCACTACCCGCCGTCGTGGCCGTCCACCAAAAGCGGCAACGGCTGACAAGTCCTGACGGTTACCTTCGTTCACATGTCAAAATCCCCCGCCTGGCGGGGGGTTTTTTTCTGAAACGAAAGATGCCTTGAAGCTGGTGATTATTGTGCTCCGGCAAGGTTGTCTGGCCTTCAATCCTGGACGCATGGATCGAGCAAAGGATTGGGCGGGCGAGCCGCATGACTTCAAAGTGATAAAGCGTTTTTAGCGACTCTCAACAATGACGACGATTCTTGCCCTGGATACAGCCACCACCGCCTGCTCAGTGGCGCTTTATCACGATGGCGCCACCCTTCACCGCCTTGAGTCCTCCCCGCGGGAGCACACCCGGCTGGTGCTGCCCATGGTGGACAGCCTGCTGGTGGAAGCCGGCATCCCCCTCGCATCCATCGATGCCCTGGCATTCACCGCGGGCCCAGGTTCGTTTACCGGATTGCGTATCGGGTTTGGCGTGATTCAGGGGCTGGCCTTTGGCGCCGATATTCCCGTGGTACCTGTTTCCACTCTTGCCGCCCTGACCTTGGCCGGAGCCGAGCGGGCCGGACTTGGTTCCGGTGTGGTCATGCCCGCTCTCGATGCCCGCATGGGGGAAGTTTATTGGGGGGTTTACCGGATTGAGGGTGACCGGGTGGAGGTGCTGACCGGGGATCAGGTGTCGGCGCCCGCGAGGGTATCATCCGCGGTTGCTGTCGATTTGGGCGTTGGCGATGGTTGGAAATACCTTGAGGAAACCCTTGCCGTGGTCCAGGTGGACAGCGCCGCAACCCCTGACGCGGTCAGCGTGGCGCGACTGGCGCTGCCACGGTTTGCCTCGGGTGAGGCGCTTGCCATCGACCAGGCGCGGCTTGCCTATGTTCGCAATGAGGTGAGCTGGCGGAAGCGCCAGAAAATTCGTCGTCCATGACCTCGGATTGTCCTGTCCGGTATTTGGGTTGCCGCATGTCACGCGGTAGGTCCTCGGGCCTCCGGACTCTCCATGGGGAAGATTGCATGGGGTATACTGGCGCCCCTCGATAACCTGTGAATGAGTACAGTCGATGAGTTCCCAGACTGGCGGAGCGGCCACCGGTGAAGGCCCATGCCAAGACTTCAACAAGCGGCTGCTGGCGTTTCTCTCCGCCTCCCCGACCCCCTTCCACGCGGTCGCCAATTTGGCCGCGGCCCTGGACCAAGCGGGATTCATCTCCTTGGACGAAAGTGGTGCCTGGTCCCTGGAGCGGGGCCAGCGCTATTATTGCACCCGCAATGGCAGTTCCCTGATCGCCTTTGTCATGGGCCGTGGCAGCCTGGAGGAAGGGGGTATCCGCATGGTGGGCGCCCATACCGACAGCCCCTGTCTGATGGTCAAGCCGCGGCCCGAAATGACCGCGCAGGGGTATTTCAGGTTGGGGGTGGAAGTCTATGGCGGTGCCCTGCTGAACCCCTGGTTTGACCGTGATCTGTCCATCGCCGGGCGCCTCGTCTACCGCGACGGCGATGGTCGGCTGCGTCACACCCTGGTGGATTTTGTCGATGCGGTTGCGGTCATCCCCAGTCTTGCCATCCATCTCGACCGTCAGGCCAATGAAAGTCGCTCCATCAACCCTCAGACGGATATTCCCCCGGTACTTTTCCAGACGGATGCGGGCCGCGCCACGGATTTTCGCGCCCTGCTGGCGGAGCGCTTCCTGGGTGGTGATAAACAGGCCCAGGTTCTGGATTACGAGCTGTACTTCTACGACACCCAAAGGCCCGCGGTGGTGGGTTTGCACCGCGATTTTATTGCGTCGGCGCGGCTCGACAATTTGCTCAGCTGTTTCGTTGGGTTGGAGGCGCTGTTGGCGGCCACTGGCGAGGAGACGGCGCTGTTGGTGTGCAACGACCATGAAGAAGTGGGCAGTGCGTCCGCCTGTGGCGCCCAGGGGCCCATGTTGGCCTCGGTACTGGAGCGCATGATTCCCGATGGCGCGACACGCACCCGGGTGGTCACGCGCTCCCTGATGGTATCCGCCGACAATGCCCACGGTGTGCACCCCAACTTTGCCGCCCGGCACGACGACAACCATGGCCCCTTGCTCAACCGCGGCCCGGTGATCAAGGTGAATGCCCGTCAGCGTTACGCCACCAACAGCCTGACGGCGGGACTGTTCCGTCAGTTGGCCCACGAGACGGGCGTGGAATTGCAGAGCTTTGTGGTGCGCGGCGACATGGCCTGTGGCAGCACCATAGGCCCGGTGACCGCCGCGGAGGTGGGAGTGCCCACCCTGGATGTGGGTCTCCCCACCTTCGCCATGCATTCCATCCGCGAGTTGGCCGGGGTGAAGGATGCCTGGGCGCTGTGCAGGATTCTCGCCCACTTCAATAACCGCCGCGGGGCTCCCGTGGTGTCGGCTGCGTAGCATGGCAGCGTGTTTCTGCCCGCCAGTGCCGGGCGGCTTTACTTTCGGGATTGGACCATGACGCAGGCATCGGACATCTATCTTACCGGCATCACCACCACCGGCACGCCCCATCTGGGCAATTTCGTCGGGGCCATACGCCCGGCGATCGCCAGCAGCCAGAACCCCGGGCATGCCGCCTTTTATTTTCTCGCGGATCTGCACGCACTGATCAAGTGTCAGGACCCGGACAAGGTGCGTCGGTCGAGCCGGGAAATTGCCGCCACCTGGCTGGCCCTGGGCCTCAACACCGACAATGTGGTGTTCTATCGCCAGTCGGATATTCCGGAAATTCCCCAGCTTGCCTGGCTGCTCAGCTGCGTTGCCGCCAAGGGTCTACTCAATCGCGCCCATGCCTACAAGGACGCGGTGCAGAAAAACCAGGAGGACGGCGAGGATCCGGATTATGCCGTCACCATGGGACTGTTCAGTTACCCGGTACTGATGGCCGCCGACATTCTCATGTTCAATGCCACCCGGGTGCCGGTGGGCCGCGATCAGATCCAGCATGTCGAAATGACCCGCGACATGGCCCAGCGCTTCAATTATCTCTACGGCGAGCATTTCACCCTGCCGGAAGCGGTGGTGGACGACGAGGTGGCTGTGCTACAGGGGCTCGACGGACGCAAGATGAGCAAGAGCTACGGCAACACTATCCCGCTGTTCCTCGACGAGAAATCCCTGAAAAAACATATCAACAAGATCAAGACCAACCTGCTGGAGCCGGGCGAACCCAAGGATGCGGATAGCTCGACGGTGTTCCAGATCTGGCGCGCCTTCGCCACCCCTGATCAGACGGCGGCGATGCGCCGCGAATTCGCCAATGGCATCGCCTGGGGGGAAGCCAAAAAGCGCCTGTTCGAACTGCTGAATGAGCAGTTGCGGGAAGCCCGGGATGAATACAACCGTCTGCTGGCGGCACCGGATTATGTGGACGAGGAGTTGCGCAAGGGCGCGCTGAAGGCTAGAGCCATCAGCGCGCCATTTCTCGACAGGCTCAAGGCGGCAACTGGTATCGCGCCTCTGTCAGCCTGACGACAACGGCACGCGGTTGCCGTGGATTGCCCGGCCGGCTCCGCGGGCATTGGTTGACTACCGCGGCCCACAAGGCTTGATTCCTTGTTGGGGCATGATCACTGTGAACCTTCAGCGGGGACATTGCACCAATTGCCGGAGAGGATTCGCCGTTTGCCTCTGGTGGATCTGTTGTAGAGATAAGTCCAGGCGCCGAGGGTTTCCGACCCGCGAGTCACATCAATTTGTCGGCGGATATATTCCGAGTTGGTGGGATCGCTGGGCTCGTAGTCTTCGTAATGATCCAGTTGTGGCCACAACTTATTCGCTTCCAGAACCTGGTACAACTCGCCCCGCACGGGTGGCGCGGTTCTATTCGTCAACACCAACCCTGGATATCCCCCCAGGTCGTACAGATGCCCGCGGCAGGTGGCGTTCCCCAGGAAACGGCAATGGCGCGCCACGACTTGGTGCATGGGGTTGGGTGGACGATTCCCGCTGTCACGGCGCAGGCTGCCGTAGACGAATAGCAGTTCCGGCAAAGGAGGGGCTGTCATAGGCCACAATACTGTCAGTTGTCAGTTGTCAGTTGTCAGTTGTCAGTTGTCAGTTGTCAGTTGTCAGTTGTCAGTTGTCAGTTGTCAGTTGTCAGTTGTCAGTTGGTAGGATGGGTTGAGCGCAGCGATACCCATCACGCAGTGATACCCATCACCAGTTGGTCGCATTGATTGACCACGGCGACACCCATCAACAGGGTACCAATCAATCTCCGCTTGCCAAGCCCAAGGCACCAGTCCCGCGATGAATACATGGTGTCGCATGGTGGCTGGGCGTTTTACTTCCATCCTCCTAGTTCCCGCCAACGGTTGACGATATGGCAGAACAGCTCGGCGGTTTTTTCGGCATCGTAGGCGGCGCTGTGGGCTTCCCGGTTGCTGAAGGGAATGCCGGCGGCGGCGCAGGCGCGGGCCAACACCGTCTGACCAAAGGCGAGGCCCGCCAGGGTGGCGGTATCGAAGCAGGAAAAAGGGTGAAAGGGGTTGCGCTTGATGCCGGCGCGCTCACAGGCGGCATTGAGGAAGCCGAGGTCGAAGTGGGCGTTGTGGGCGACGATCACGGCACGGGTGCAATCGTTTTCCCGCACGCACTCCCGCACCTTGGAGAAGATATGGGTGAGGGCCTGCTTTTCCGGCAGTGCGCCGCGATTGGGGTCTCCCGGGTCGATGCCGGTGAAATCCAGCGCCGCCTGCTCGATCTGCATGTCGGGGTGTGGAATCACCGCCGCCGAGACGGTTTCACGGCACACAAGCTGTCCGTTGTCATCCATGTCGAGGGTAACCGCGGCAATTTCCAGCAGGGCGTGCTCGCGGGCATTGAAGCCACCGGTCTCGACATCCACCACCACCGGCAGAAAACCCCGGAAGCGGTTGCCAAGGGTGGTGGCGCCGTCCAGTTCCCGGCTGAAGTCGAGGTCACTCATCCATGACCCGCCAGTTGAGGGTTTCCCCGGCCATCAGTGGCACCATGGCGTCCTCGCCGAGGGTCACGGTGGCGGGCAGTTGCCAGGGCTCGCGCACCAGGGTGAGGGTGTCCCGGTGCCGGGGCAGGCCGTAGAAGTCGGCGCCGTAAAAGCTGGCGAAGGGCTCCAGTCCGTGGAGCGCGTCGTGGCGGTGAAAAAACTCGGCATACAGCTCCACCGCCGCGTGGTGGCTGTAGCAGCCGGCGCAGCCACAGGCGGATTCCTTGCGGTGCAGGGCGTGGGGCGCGGAGTCGGTGCCGAGGAAAAACCGCGCGCTGCCGCCGAGTGCCGCGTCCACCAGGGCCTGCTGATGGACATCCCGCTTGAGGATCGGCAGGCAGTAAAAGTGGGGGCGGATGCCACCCACCAGCATGTGATTGCGGTTGAACAGCAGGTGCTGGGGAGTGATGGTCGCCGCCACCCCGTCCCGGGCGGCGGCGACGAACTGGGCGCCCTCGCGGGTGGTGATATGTTCCAGCACTATCTTGAGGCCGGGAAAATCCGCCACGATGCGGTTCAGGTGGCGATCGATGAACACCGCCTCCCGATCGAAGATATCCACCTCGGAGTCGGTCACCTCGCCGTGCAGCAGCAGGGGCAGGCCGACCTTTTCCATGGCCGCCAGCACGGCGTTCACGCGCCGCAGGTCGGTCACCCCGGCGTCGGAATTGGTGGTGGCGCCGGCGGGATAGTACTTGGCGGCATACACGAAACCGCTGTCGCGGGCGCGCTGGATTTCCGAGGGGGGAGTGTTGTCGGTGAGATACAGCACCATCAGGGGCTGCCAGTGACTGCCGGCCGGTCTGTGGGCCAGGATGCGTTGCCGGTAGGCGGCGGCGTCCGCCGTGGTGACAACAGGGGGGGTGAGGTTGGGCATGATGATGCCGCGCCCGAAATGCCTTGCCGCCGCCGGCACGGTGGAAGCCAGGGCGGCTCCGTCCCGCAGGTGGAGGTGCCAGTCATCGGGGCGGGTGATGGTCAGGGTGTCCATGGGGTGCCTGGTGGTTGGTCAGTGGCCATGTTAGCGGATTGGTCTTGTCGCGGCCATGGGAGGGGAACAGTTGGCAGTTATCAGTTATCAGTTATCAGTTATCAGTTATCAGTTTTCAGTTGGCAGTTTTCAGTTATCAGTTGGCGGTTTTCGGATTTTGGCGAAACACTGCATTTTGGTCCTCAAACCTTTAAAATGCCCTCCCTAGCCCGCAACCCCCGTCAGGAGTCTGTTCCGTGTCCGCTATCAAGAAAGTCGTTCTCGCCTATTCCGGTGGCCTCGATACCTCGGTGATCGTGCGCTGGTTGCAGGAAAATTATCAATGCGAGGTCGTGACATTCACCGCTGATATCGGCCAGGGGGAAGAAGTCGAACCCGCTCGCGCCAAGGCCCGGGCCATGGGTGTGAAAGAGATCTATATCGAGGATCTGCGGGAGGAGTTCGTGCGGGACTTCGTGTTCCCCATGTTCCGCGCCAACACCATTTACGAGGGGGAATACCTGTTGGGTACCTCCATTGCCCGCCCTCTCATCGCCAAGCGCCTGATCGAGATCGCCAACGAGACCGGCGCCGACGCCATCTCCCACGGCGCCACCGGCAAGGGCAACGACCAGGTGCGCTTCGAACTGGGCGCCTATGCCCTGAAGCCCGGCGTCAAGGTGATCGCCCCCTGGCGGGAGTGGGACCTGTTGTCACGGGACAAGTTGATGGATTACTGCGAGACCCACGCCATCCCGGTGGAGATGAAGCGCGGCAAGAAATCGCCGTACTCCATGGATGCCAACCTGCTGCATATCTCCTACGAAGGCGCCGTCCTGGAGGATCCCTGGATCGAGCCCGAGGAGGAGATGTGGCGCTGGAGCGTGGCTCCCGAGGCGGCGCCGGATCAGCCCACCTACCTGGAACTGGAATACCGCAACGGGGATATCGTCGCCATCGATGGGCAATCCATGACCCCGGCAACGGTGCTCGAGTACCTCAACAAGGTGGCCGGCGCCAATGGCATCGGTCGCCTCGACCTGGTGGAGAACCGCTATGTGGGCATGAAATCCCGCGGCTGCTACGAAACCCCCGGCGGCACCGTCATGTTGCGCGCCCACCGGGCCATCGAGTCCATCACCCTGGACCGCGAAGTGGCCCATCTCAAGGACGAACTGATGCCCCGCTACGCCAGCCTGATCTACAACGGCTATTGGTGGTCGCCGGAGCGCAAGCTGCTGCAGGGCCTGATCGACGAGTCCCAGCAGTTCGTCAACGGCACGGTGCGGCTCAAGCTCTACAAGGGCAATGTGATCGTGGTGGGGCGCAAGTCCGCCGACAGCCTGTTCGACGAGAAAATCGCCACCTTCGACGACGACGCCGGCGCCTACGACCAGAAGGACGCCGAGGGCTTTATCAAGCTCAATGCGTTGCGTATGCGAATCGCCGCCAGCAAGGGGCGCGGGTTGCTCTAAAGGGCGCGATACTCAGAAGGTGGATGTAGGGTCTACATGGGGGAGTTCGGTCTGACGTCTGACGCCAAGACGAAGGTGCCCGCTGACAGTCTGTCACACCATCCAAAGCGCTCTCGCCAAGGGAGCCAATCAGCAGGCGTGCCAGCAGCCGATGGGTCTTGATAGTTCACCTGCCCATCGAACGCGAGCAAGGCGCGCTCCTGCCGAGCAGCCTATCAAGCAGCTTTTGCACGACAGGCCGTGTGCGTTGCATGTCGATGGCGTTACTCATGGACTCATGCACCAGGCTATCCTAGCGTCAGACGTCAGACGTCAGACGTCAGACCTCAGACTTCCTACCCTATCTGTTCTATAGTTGACTCAAGTCATAAGTGGGTCACAAGAGCTCGGTAACAATGACCGCTCCTAACCCCTCCCGTAATCCTGACAGCAAGGACACTTCCATGGGCGGTAGCGCTGTGACCGGTCGCAGGCCGGATTACGATATCAAGGTGGTCAAGCAGTTCACCCTGGCCACGGTGTTCTGGGGCATCGTTGGCATGTTCGTGGGGGTGGTGATCGCCGCCCAGATGGTGTGGCCAGAGCTCAATGTCGGACCCTGGTTTCACTTTGGCCGCTTGCGCCCACTGCATACCAACGCGGTGATCTTCGCCTTCGGCGGCAATGCCCTGATGGCTTCCTCCTACTGGGTGGTGCAGCGCACCTGCCAGGCGCGGCTGTTCGGCGGCCCCCTGGTGCCGTTCACCTTCTGGGGTTGGCAGGCCATCATGGTGTCCGCCGCCATCACCTTGCCCCTGGGGCTGACCACCACCAAGGAATACGCCGAGCTGGAATGGCCCATCGACATCGCCATCGCCCTGGTGTGGGTGGCCTATGCCATCGTGTTCTTCGGCACCATCATGAGGCGCAGGCCGAGGCATATCTATGTGGCGAACTGGTTCTTCGGCGCCTTTATTCTCGCCGTGGCCATGCTCCACATCGTCAACAGCGCGGCCATGCCGGTCACCCTGTGGAAATCCTACTCCGCCTACGCCGGCGCCGTGGATGCCATGGTGCAGTGGTGGTACGGCCACAACGCGGTGGGCTTTTTCCTCACCGCCGGCTTCCTGGGCATGATGTACTACTTCGTGCCAAAGCAGGCGGAGCGGCCTGTGTACTCCTACCGCCTGTCCATCGTCCACTTCTGGGCGTTGATCGCCATCTATATCTGGGCCGGTCCCCACCACCTGCACTATTCGGCGCTGCCGGATTGGGCCCAGAGCCTCGGCATGGTGATGTCCCTGATCCTGCTGGCGCCCTCCTGGGGGGGCATGATCAATGGCATCATGACCCTGTCCGGCGCCTGGCACAAACTGCGCACAGACCCCACCCTGCGCTTTCTGGTGGTGTCCCTGTCCTTCTACGGCATGGCCACCTTCGAGGGGCCGATGATGGCCATCAAGACGGTCAACGCCCTGTCCCACGCCACCGACTGGACCATCGGTCATGTGCACTCCGGCGCCCTGGGCTGGGTGGCGATGATCTCCATCGGCGCCATCTACCACCTGGTGCCTGTCTTGTGGGGACGCAAGGAAATGTACAGCGTGCCCCTCATCAACCTGCATTTCTGGATGGCCACCATCGGCACCGTCTTGTATATCGCCTCCATGTGGGTCAACGGCATTGCCCAGGGACTGATGTGGCGCGCCTTCAATGTCGATGGCACCCTGACCTACAGTTTCGTGGACTCCCTGCAGGCCAGCTATCCCGGCTATCTGGTGCGGCTGCTGGGGGGCACCATCTTCTTCGCCGGCATGCTGGTGATGGCCTACAACATGTGGCGCACCATCGATCCCCCGCGGGAAACCAGCGCGGTTCCGACAACCGGTACCGCTTGAGGAGGCTTGCCCGTGAAACACGACATCATCGAGAAAAACATCGGCCTCATGATCGTGCTGATCCTGGTGGCCATCAGTTTCGGCGGCCTGGCTCAGATCGTGCCGCTGTTCTTCGACAGGGCGGTCACCGAGCCCATCGCTGGGTTGCAGCCCTACACCGCCATGGAGCTGGAGGGCCGCGACATCTATATCCGCGAGGGCTGTCATGTGTGCCATACCCAGAAAGTCCGCCCCCTGCGGGCGGAAACCGAGCGCTATGGCCACTACTCGGTGGCGGGTGAGGGGGTGTACGAGCGGCCTTTCCTGTGGGGCTCCAAGCGCACCGGACCGGACCTGGCGCGGGTAGGGGGGCGCTACAGCGACGAGTGGCACAAGGCCCACCTCTACAACCCCCGGGACGTGGTACCCGAGTCCAACATGCCCGCCTATCCCTGGCTGTTCACCTCCGTGGTGAGCGGCGAGCACACCGCCGCCAAGATGCGTGCACTGCGGCGTCTGGGGGTGCCCTACACGGACGAGGATATCGCCACCGCCGGCGATGTGTTCGCCAACGGCGATGTGCGCGAGGTGGATGCCCTGGTGGTGTACCTGCAGCAACTGGGCGTGCTGCTGCAGCACAGGCGTTAAGTCATGGACCAGGGAACCCTGCAGGGCATCGCCACCATCC
The DNA here is from genome assembly GCA_050486485.1 of Porticoccaceae bacterium. Taxonomy (GTDB): domain Bacteria; phylum Pseudomonadota; class Gammaproteobacteria; order Pseudomonadales; family Porticoccaceae; genus NAT127. The sequence goes on along the minus strand of JBJHDJ010000003.1, from coordinate 3,929 downwards.
TCGCCATGGCCGCCTTTCTCGGCGTCTGCTGGTGGGCCTGGAGCAGCCACAAGAAACAGGATTTCGATGAGGCTTCGCGGTTGCCGTTCGCCGACGACGAGCACGGCGGGGATGACACCGAGCAGCCGCCGCGGGACAGTAACGAGACGAGGTCATGATGAGCAGCTTCTGGAGTTGGTGGATCATAGTGTTGACGGTGGTCACCCTCGTCGGCTCCGTGTGGCTGCTGGTGGCCAACCGCAAGGTGGAGGTGCGTGGCGACCGGGAGGATATCGCCAAGACCGGCCATGTCTACGACGGCATCGAGGAGTACGACAACCCCCTGCCCGGCTGGTGGTTCAACATGTACCTGGCCACCGTGGTGTTCGCCGTCATTTACCTGATCCTTTTCCCTGGCCTTGGCAACTTTCCCGGCGTGCTGGGCTGGACCTCCACCGGGCAGTGGGAGAAACAGGTGGCGGAGGCCGAGACTCGCTACGGCCCGCTTTTTTCCCGCTATCTGGATACCCCGGTGGAGGAGTTGTCGGCCAACCCCGAGGCCATGCGCATGGCGGGTCGTCTGTTTTCCAACAACTGCGCCCTGTGTCACGGGTCCGACGGTCGCGGCGCCTATGGGTTTCCCAACCTGGCCAACGACGACTGGCAGTGGGGTGGCGATCCCGAGGCCATCCGCGCATCCATTGCCGACGGACGGCGCGGTGTGATGACCCCGTTTGGCGCCATTCTGGGCGAGGATGGTGTCGGCGACACCGCCCAGTTCGTCCTCGGTCTCAACGACAGGCCCCACGACGTGGCCAGTGCCCAGCGGGGAGAAAAACTCTTCGCCACCTACTGCGTGGCCTGTCACGGCCAGGATGGCAAGGGCAATCCCCTGCTGGGTGCGCCCAACCTGACCAACAACACCTGGCTGTATGGCGGCTCGCCGGAAAACATTCGCCACACCATCCGCGGCGGCCGGCAGGGCAATATGCCGGCCCACCGTGAATTGCTGAAGGAGGACCGCATCCACCTGCTGACCGCCTATGTGTACAGCCTGTCCCAGCGGCAGTGAGGTGGCGCCCGCCCGCCGCCTGGCAAGCAGGCAGCGGCAGTACCAGGGGGTTGCCGTGGAGTTGACAGACCCATGAGCGATGACAGAGAAGCCCAACGCCAGCATTCCGAGGAGGTGGTGCGGGTTCTCGACCTGTACGAAACCCGTGAAAAAATCTACACACGGCGTCTCGAGGGGTTCTATCGCAGCCTGCGCAATTGGACATGGCTGCCCCTGCTGGGGGGCTATTTCCTGCTGCCCTGGCTGAACATCGATGGCCGCCAGGCGGTGTGGTTCGATCTCCCCGCCCGCAAGTTCCACATTTTCAACCCTACATTCTGGCCACAGGACTTCATGCTGCTGGCCTGGCTGCTGATCATCGCCGCCTTCGCCCTGTTCACCGTCACCGTGCTGGTGGGCCGTGTATGGTGTGGTTTCACCTGCCCGCAAACGGTGTGGACCCTGTTGTTCATGGGCGCGGAGCATGTCTGGGAGGGTGACCGCAACAAGCGCATCAAGCTGGACAAGGCCCCCTGGAACCGTGAAAAGATTCTGCGCAAGGGAGGCAAGCAGCTCACCTGGATTGCCATCGCCCTGGTCACTGGACTCACTTTTGTCGGTTACTTCAACCCGATCCGCGATCTGGTGCCGGCGTTTTTCACGCTGTCGGCGCACCCCGCCGCCCTGTTCTGGATACTGCTATTCACCTTCATGACCTATATGAACGCGGGGTATTTGCGCGAGCAGGTGTGTCTGTACATGTGTCCCTACGCCCGTTTCCAGTCGGTGATGTTCGACCGCGATACCCTGGTGGTGTCCTATGACAGCGCCCGTGGCGAGCCCCGCGGCGCCCGCCGCAAGGACGCCCAGCGCGGCGCCGAGGGTCTTGGCGACTGCGTGGATTGCAGTCTGTGCGTGCAGGTTTGTCCCACGGGTATCGATATCCGTGACGGGTTGCAGTACGAGTGCATCAGTTGCGGTCTGTGCATCGATGCCTGCGATGCGGTGATGGATAAAATGGGTTATCCGACAAGGTTGATCAGCTTCACCACAGAACACGCCCTGGAGCAAGGCAAGACCCGTATCCTGCGGCCGCGGTTTGTCGGTTATACCCTGGTGTTGGTGGTCATGGCGTCGCTGTTCACCTGGACCCTGGCAACCCGCATTCCCCTGGATGTCAGTATCATCCGAGACCGCAACCTGCTCTACCGGGAAACCAGCGAGGGCTTGGTGGAGAATATCTATACCCTGAGAATCGCCAACATGGACAGGCGCGACCACCGCTACCGCATCGAGGTGGATGGCGACTACGATTTTCAGTTCAAGGGCGATCGTGAGGTGACGGTGGCGGCGGGTGACCTGTACGCGGAACCACTGCGACTGGTGCTGGACCCCGGTTATCTCCGGGATGGCAGCAGCCAGGTATGGTTCACCGTCACCGCCCTGGACGACCCGTCCCTGACAGCCCGGCATGACAGCCGGTTTATCGGGCCGGCCCAGGGCATCTGGCGCTGACCCGCGCCGCAATAGCTATGGAGGAAATCGCGATGACTGATCAGGCACGCAGCGACCGACCCTGGCACCGCCAGTTCTGGCCCTGGTTTCTTATCGCCCTGCCAACCACCGCGGTGGTGGCGTCCCTGTACTCGGTGTCCATCGCCTTCCGCCATGCCGATGCCATCGTCGTCGACAACTACTACCAGGAGGGGCGCGCCATCAATGTCAGCCTTGCCCTCGACGACCGTGCCCGGGAGCTGGCCCTGTCCGCGGAGCTGGCCTTCGATCGGGTGAGCGGCGAGGTCTTGTTGACCGTGATCGGCGTGGACGAGTGGCCAGAGACCCTGGCCCTGATGCTGTTCCATCCCGCCGATCCAGAGCTGGACCAGGTTCTCACCCTCGCTGCCGCCGGGGGCGGTCGCTACCGCGCCGACCTGGACAGCCTGCCAGCGCCCCGTTACGGGTTGCGTCTGCAACCCCTGGTGGAACCGGATTGGCGCCTCAACGGCAAGATCGATCTGCGCCACCGTGAGCGGGTCACCCTGACGTCCCTGGGCTCGGGCTGAGGACGCCGTGACTGTCCGCCAGGCCATCGACGCCGGTTGCTTCCACTGCGGCCTGCCGCTGCCCGTGGGGGGAGACTATGCCGTGGTGATCGATGGCGAACCCCGGGCCATGTGCTGCCCCGGCTGCGCGGCGGTTGCCGCCGCCATCGTCGATGGCGGGCTGTCGCGTTTTTACCAGTATCGCACCCGTGCTTCCCTGCGACCGGAGGAGGAGGGTGTTGAACCCCTTGCCAGCTACGACATTCCGGAAGTCCAGCAAGAGTTCGTGCAGCCCCTGGCGGATGGTGGGCTGGCGGTCGATCTGGCGGTGACGGGCATCACCTGCGCCGCTTGCGCCTGGCTGATCGAGCATCACCTCGGTCGACTCGACGGCGTGCGCGCGGTGACGGTGAATGTGTCCAATCACCGCTGCCGGGTGGAATGGGATCCTCGCCGGGTGGCCCTGAGCCGCATTCTCGGCGCCTTCGACAGCATCGGCTACGGTGCCAGGCCGGCGGGCGACGCCGAGGCCGAAAAGGCCCGCGCCCGCGAAGGCAAGCTGTTCCTGTTGCGCCTGGGCATTGCCGGGCTGGCCATGATGCAGGCACACCACGCCGCCTTCGGCCTGTACTTCGGCGCCTATTCCAGCATCGATCCGGAGTGGGAACTGATGCTGCGCTGGGTGAGCATGATGATCACCCTGCCGGTGGTGCTGTTTTCCGCGCAGCCATTTTTCGCCGCCGCCTGGCGCAGCCTGAAAACCCGCCACCTGGTGATGGATGTGCCGGTGTCCCTGGCCATTGGTTTCGCCTTTGCCGCCAGCGTGTGGGCCACCTTCACCGAGAGCGGCGAGGTGT
>JBJHDJ010000002.1:0-27756 GCA_050486485.1 Porticoccaceae bacterium | reverse complement strand
GCGCCGTCGAGCCCCCAAGGATGGGTTTACGGCGTGTCTCGAAAACTCTCCCCCGGGATGCCGACCGGGCTACGAAGTCCGAAATGCACTAAATCAGTCCCATTACGACACTACCTGTCAACAGCTCCCTTGATTCAAAAAGGCAATCTCTGTATAGTCTCGCGTCCTCAACTCTCGACCCCAGCTTAAAGGAGCCAAACGGTGGCAAATTCACCCCAAGCACGCAAGCGCGCCAAGCAGAGCGAGAAGCGCCGGCAACACAATGCCAGCCTGCGCTCCATGGTGCGCACCTACATCAAGCGCGTACAGGCGGCTATCGCCAAGGGCGATCACGCCAGCGCCCAGGCCGCCTACAACACCGCGGTGCCGGTCATCGACCGCATTGCCGACAAGGGCATCATCCACAAGAACAAGGCCGCCCGTCACAAGAGCCGCCTCAATGCCCAGGTCAAGGCTCTGGCCAGCTGATGCCAGTAGCCAACTGATGCCAGGCGCGCCTCGCGCCCGCCAAACAAAAAACCCGCCCTGTCGCCAGGGCGGGTTTTTTCATTGTCGCGGCGACTAGACCGCAATCACAACTGTTCCAGCACCTCCCCTGGAATATCCGCGTTGGTGTAGACATTCTGGACATCGTCGAGATCTTCCAGGTGATCCACCAGGGCCAGCACCTTCTCCGCCCCCTCCCTGTCGAGGGGCACGGTGATGGAAGCCACCATGGTCACCTCGGCGCTGTCCGCCTCCAGGCCAGCCGCCTTGATGGCGTCCCCGACCCGGGAAAACTCTTCCCAGGGCGTCAGCACTTCCACGGACCCGTCATCGTGGCTCACCACATCCTCGGCGCCCGCCTCCAGAGCCACCTCCATGATGGCCTCCTCGTCGCTGCCCGGGGCAAAGGTGAACTGCCCCACCTTGCTGAACAGGTAGGCCACCGAGCCGTCGGTGCCCAGGTTGCCGCCCCGCTTGCTGAAGGCATGGCGCACATCGGATACGGTGCGATTGCGGTTGTCGGTCATGCACTCCACCAGCACCGCCACGCCACCGGCGCCATAGCCCTCGTAGGTGACTTCCTCGTAGTTATCCCCCTCTCCCGCGCCGGTGCCTCGGGCGATGGCCTTGTCGATGGTGTCCCGCTTCATGTTGGCGGCCAGGGCCTTGTCGATCACCGCCCGCAGACGGGGATTGTCCTCGGGAACTCCGCCTCCCTGACGGGCGGCGGTGACGATCTCGCGAATCAACTTGGTGAAGATCTTGCCCCGCTTGGCGTCCTGCGCCGCCTTGCGATGCTTGATATTGGCCCATTTGCTGTGGCCTGCCATGCTACCTCCTCTGCGATACCCGGGATGGAACCTGTCAAACCTCGACTTTTTCCCGCAGGCGGATATTGAGTTCCCGCAACTGGGCGCTGCTCACCCCGCCAGGGGCATCGGTGAGCAGGCAGGTGGCGGACTGGGTCTTGGGGAAGGCAATGACATCGCGGATGGAGTCGCAACCCAGCATCAACATCACCAGGCGATCGAGACCGAAAGCCAGGCCTCCGTGGGGGGGGCAGCCGTACTTGAGGGCATCCAGCAAAAAGCCGAATTTCTCCTGGGCCTCGTCGTCGCCGATACCCAGCACCTTGAACACCGCCCGCTGCATGGCCGGCGAGTGGATGCGGATGGAACCGCCCCCCAGCTCAGTGCCGTTGAGCACCATGTCATAGGCCAGGGACAGGGCGGCGCCGGGGTTGGCGGCGAGTTCCTCCGGCGTGCAGGCCGGGCGGGTAAAGGGATGGTGCATGGCGGTGAGGCTGCCGTCGTCGTTCTCCTCGAACATGGGGAAATCCACCACCCACAGGGGCGCCCAGGCGCAGGTGTAGAGGTCGAGATCCTCGCCGAGCTTGCAGCGCAGCGCGCCGAGTGAGTCATTGACCACCTTGGCGCGGTCGGCGCCGAAGAACACCAGGTCGCCGCTGGCGGCGCCCAGGCGTTCGAGAATGGCCTTGCGGGCGTCCACCGGCAGGAACTTGACGATGGGGGATTGCAGGCCATTTTCCAGATCGTCGATATCGTTGATCTTGATGTAGGCCAGCCCCTTGGCGCCGTAGATGCCCACGAACTGGGTATAGGCATCGATCTGCTTGCGGGACAACAACTCGTTGCCCCCCTTCACCAGCATGGCCGCCACGCGACCCTTGGGGTCGGCGGCGGGACCCGAGAACACCTTGAAGTCCACATCCCTCACCAGGTCGGCGATTTCCACCAGCTCCAGGGGAATGCGCAAATCGGGCTTGTCCGAACCGTAGCGGTGCATGGCCTCGGAGAAAGGCATGCGCGGAAAATGGCCCAGCTCCACCCCGAGGGTGGCGTGGAACAGTTGGCGGATCATCTCCTCGGCCAGACCGGTGATATGGGCTTCGTCAGCGAACGAGAACTCGATATCCACCTGGGTGAATTCCGGTTGCCGGTCGGCACGCAGGTCCTCGTCCCGAAAGCATTTCACAATCTGGAAATAGCGATCCACGCCAGACACCATCAGCAACTGCTTGAACAGCTGGGGCGACTGGGGCAACGCAAAGAACTTGCCCGGGTGGGTACGGCTCGGCACCAGGTAATCGCGGGCGCCCTCCGGGGTGGCGCGGGTCAACATCGGCGTTTCCACCTCGAGAAACCCCCGCTCCGCGAGGAAATTGCGAATGGCGATGGTGACATCGGAGCGGAATCGCAGGTTGTGCATCATCTGCTCGCGGCGCAGGTCAAGGTAGCGGTAGCGCAGGCGCACATCCTCGCCAACCTGGATATGGTCATCGAGCTGGAACGGCGGCGTCTCGGCGGTATTGAGAATGACGATCTCGCGCCCGTACACCTCGATTTCCCCGGTGGCCATCTCCGGGTTCACGGTGGCCGGGGTGCGGGCGCGGACCAGGCCCCGAATTTGCAGCACGAATTCGCCGCGCACCCGGTCCGCGATCTTGAAGTATTCGCCACAGTCGCTGTCGAACACGACCTGGACGATACCCTGCCGATCCCGCAGATCGATGAAAATCACGCCACCGTGATCGCGCCGCCTGTCCACCCAGCCACACAGGGTGACCTCCTGATCCACCGCCGATGACCGCAGGTCGCCGCAATAGCCTGTACGCATGTGATTGATTCCCGATTGGTAAACTGTGAGTTGTCCGCTGTCAGGCGGAAGCGGCGGCCGTGTCCCCCGAACCCTTGCCGGGCGCTGTCGATGGGGAAGATTCCGGCGTCGCGCCGCCGCTGGTGGCGCCGTGCTCTCCCGCCAGGTTTTTCTTGTTGCCAGTTTTGAAGTCCGTCTCATACCAGCCACTGCCGCTCAGCCGGAAGGAAGGCGCTGTCAGCAGCTTTCTGACCTCGGCCTTGCCACAGGCCGGACAATCCTCGAGTGGGGGATCGCTGAGCTTGCGCAGGGCATCGAATTCATGGCCACAGCTCTGGCACTGATAGGCATAGATGGGCATAGGAACGAATCTCGCGGTGACAGTTGCAACAACCCCGGCGGCGACGGGACAAGTGTCCGGCGCGCGCCCCTGGGGCAGCCAAAAAGCGCCGCATTATACCCCAGGCCCCCGGGTCCTAGAAGTGCGCTCCCGAGCCTGAAAATACCGGAAAACCGCGACCCGGAACCCACTCCAGACCGTATAAAAAGGTAAAAATGGGGATTTTTTACCAAAAACCCTGATTTTTTTACCGTCTGTCTGTTGCCTGTGCCATTGCGATGCTATATATATGGCGTCGGCTGCTATTGTATTTCCTGAGTCCAATAACACCGGGGGGAGAATACAAGCCACTCGCCTTTCCCAACAACCTCGCTCAGCAGACAACATAGGAAGAAGACATATGGCAAGCACCAAAGCACCCGCGAAAAAGCCAGCAGCTAAAGCCCCCGCCAAGAAAGCGCCCGCCAAGGCCAAGCCTGCCGCCAAAGCCGCCGCGAAACCCGCGGCCAAGGTAGCCGCCAAGCCCGCGGCAAAACCGGCCGCCAAGAAAACCGGCCCCATCACCGAAAAATACACCAAGACCCAGATCGTCAATGAACTGGTCGAGTCCACCGGCCTGAACCGCAAGCAGGTGAACGAAGTGATCGACGGTCTGACCGACATCATCGAGCGACACATCAAGAAGAAAGGCGCGGGCGAATTCACCCTGCCAGGCCTTATGAAGATCAAGACGGTGAAGAAGCCTGCCCGCAAGGCGCGCAAGGGCATCAACCCCTTTACCGGCGCGGAAACCACTTTCAAGGCCAAGCCCGCCAGCACCAGCGTCAAGATCCTGGCCCTCAAAAAGCTCAAGGACATGGCCAACTGAGGCTGTCAGACACAAAACGCCCCGGTCAACCCGGGGCGTTTTGCATGGCGCTCCGCAACGATCGAACCCGGGACTCGTCGATCAACTGGCGCTAGGGCGGGGTACGAACCCCCTCGCATCCAGAGCCGGCAACACCCTTGCCAGCATGGCATCCAGCTTGTGCTTGTCATAGGCCACCGCGGGCAGCGCCCCCCAGATTGGCCGCGGCCAGGCCGGGTCGGTGGTGTAACGCACGATATGGTGTACATGGAGCTGGGGCACCATATTCCCCAGTGCCGCCACATTGAGCTTGTCCCCGTCGAGCACACCCATCAGCACCTCCGCCAAGCCGCAGGATTCCACCAGCAGCCGTTGCCTGTCCTCCTCCGCCAACTGATGGATCTCCCTTATCCCCTCACGGCGGGGCACCAGGATGAACCAGGGGTAGTTGGCATCGCGAGCGAGCAACAAACGGCACAGGGAAAAATCGCCGAGCACCAAACAGTCATCAGCGAGTTGGGGGTGAAGTTGAAACATGGCATTCCTCCTTGATGGCCGACCAACGGCCATGTGACTCAGCGGCGGCGCCGCCACTTGGGCCAGCACTATACCCGGCACCGAGTGCGACATAGAATAGCCCTCCATAGCCAGAACACGCCAAGAGGAACCATGCGCGCCAGCCGTTATCTGATCGCCACCCAGAAAGAAACCCCCGCCGACGCCGAGGTCATCAGCCACCAGTTGATGCTGCGCGCCGGCATGATCCGCAAGCTGGCGGCGGGGCTCTATAACTGGCTACCCCTTGGACTGCGGGTGCTGCGCAAGGTGGAGACCATCGTGCGGGAGGAGATGGACAGGTCCGGCGCCCAGGAGGTGCTGATGCCGGTGGTGCAACCCGCCGACCTGTGGACCGAATCCGGTCGCTGGGAACAGTACGGCCCCGAGTTGCTGCGCATCAGGGACCGCCACCAGCGGGATTTCTGCCTGGGTCCAACCCACGAGGAAGTCATCACCGATCTGATCCGCCATGAAATCCGCAGCTACAAGCAGCTCCCCGCCAACTTTTACCAGATTCAGACCAAGTTCCGCGACGAGATCCGTCCCCGCTTCGGGGTGATGCGCGCGCGGGAGTTCATCATGAAGGACGCCTACTCCTTTCACCTCAGCCAGGAGAGCCTGCAACAGACCTACGAGCTCATGCACCGCACCTACTGCAACATCTTTACCCGCCTGGGCTTGGACTTCCGCCCGGTACTGGCGGATACCGGTAGCATTGGCGGCAGCTTTTCCCACGAATTTCATGTACTGGCGGACTCCGGCGAGGACGATATCGCCTTTTCCAGCGGCGGCGGCTACGCCGCCAATATCGAGAAGGCCGAAGCCCTGCCCCCGCGAGAAGGCGCCCCGGCCCCGAGGCGGGATCTGGCGGAAGTGGCCACACCGGGGGTGGCCACCATCGCCGAGGTTTGCGACCACCTGGGCATTGCTGCGTCCAGCACCGTCAAGACCTTGATCGTCCGTGGCGAGGAGGAAGGCACCCTGGTGGCGCTGGTGTTGCGGGGGGATCACGAACTCAACGAAATCAAGGCGGAAAAGCTCCCGGGAATCGCCTCCCCGCTTGCGTTTGCCAGCGAAGCAGAGGTGCTTGCCGCCCTGGGTTGCGGTGTCGGCTCACTGGGTCCGGTGGGTCTGGAAATCACCGTGATCGCCGATCACAGCGCCCTTGCCTTGGCGGATTTTACCTGTGGCGCCAATCGCGACGGATTTCACCTCAGCGGGGTCAACTGGGGTCGGGACTGCCCGCTCCCCCGGGGCGAGGATATTCGCAACGTGGTGGCCGGCGACCCGAGCCCGGACGGCAATGGCACCCTGGAAATCCGCCGAGGCATCGAGGTGGGTCACATCTTCCAGCTGGGCACTAAGTACAGCGAGGCCATGGGCGCCAAGGTGCTCAACGAGGAAGGCCGCGAACAGACCATGATCATGGGTTGCTACGGTATCGGCGTGAGCCGCATCGTCGCCGCCGCCATCGAGCAGAATCACGATAAGAATGGCATCATCTGGCCCGACGCCATTGCGCCGTTCCAGATTGCCATCGTGCCTGTCAACGCGCACAAGTCCGAGGTGGTGCGCCGCGCCAGCGAGGACCTCTACGAGGAGTTGCGCCGCGCCGGCTACGATGTGCTGCTGATGGACATCGACAAGGGCCGCCTTGGCGCCATGCTGGCGGATGTCGAGTTGATGGGCATTCCCCACCGTCTGGTGGTGGGGGACCGCGGCGTGGAAGCGGGGACCGTGGAATACAAGGGCCGTCGCGACGGCGAAGCCATGGATGTCCCCTTGGTGCAGATCAACGATTTCCTGATGGGCAAGACCCGACCCGGTGCATGACCATGGGCGCGACCGGCATTTTCCATGCCTTGAGCCGCGCCGCCGGCGCGCTCTTGGTGTGGGGATTACTGGCAACCGGTGGCGCCCGGGGCGCCGCCATTCCCCCCGACGGGGTGGACGAGCAATTGCTCGCACTGCTCAGGGAGACTGTCATGGAAGCGGACAGCTTCGAGGACAGGTTCGATGCCGAGGTGTGGCTGCTGGACAAGTCCACCGCCCTGCAACAATTCATCCCCGACAAGTCGCGGCGACTGGAATTCCTGCGCAAGGTCCACAGCGAAGCCACCCGCGTGGGTCTATCCCCGGAAATCGTGCTGGCGGTGATCGAAGTGGAGAGCCGCTTCGACCCTTACGCGGTTTCCACCGCCGGCGCCCTGGGATTGATGCAGGTGATGCCCTTCTGGAAAAATGAAATCGGTCGACCGGACGACAACCTGATCAATGTCGATGTCAACCTGCGTTATGGCTGCACCATCCTCAAATACTATCTCGACAAGGAGGATGGCCGGCTGCGGGAAGCCCTGGCCCGCTACAACGGAAGCTACGGCCAGTACTGGTACCCGCGGCGGGTGCTACTGGCCTGGGAGAACCGCTGGCGATAGAACGGAGAACCGGGACACCGCCCTCCAACCGTGGAGGGGTCAGCGCGATTGCCATCAGACCCTGAAGCCAGCATCGATTTTCTTGGCGTCAGACATCAGACGTCCGATATCAGACTTTCAAGGCAACCCGTCGAACTCCTCCTCGCCCTCCTTCTTGACCTTCTCCATGAGATCCTCACGGGAAATATTCAGGGCGAGGATCATGTTGGCCGCCACATAGATGGAGGACAGCGTTCCCACGACGACACCGACAATCAGCGCCAGGGCGAAGTTATGGATCAGCTCGCCCCCCAGGAACAGCAGGGCGAACAGCACCAGCAAGGTGCTGGCGGAGGTGTACAAGGTGCGCACCAGCACCTGGGACAGTGACTCGTTGATGACATCCACGGGACCCGCCTCGCGGATCAAACGAAAGTTTTCCCGTATGCGGTCGTAGACGATGATGGTGTCGTTGAGGGAATAACCTATCACCGCCAACAGGGCCGCCAACACCGTCAAATCGAAGTCGAGTCCGAACCAGGAAAAAATGCCCACCACGATCAGCACATCGTGGATCAGGGCCGCCACGGCGCCAATGGCGAACTTGTACTGAAAGCGCATGGAGACATAGAGCATCACCAGCCCCAGGGCCACCAGCAGGCCCATGCCGCCATCGTCCCGCAGTTCCTCGCCCACCTGGGGTCCGACATACTCCATGCGGCGCAGCTCCGCCCTCTCGCCTTCGCGGGACAATGCCTCGATGATCTCCCGCTCGGTATTGAGATCGGGCTCCGCCTGAAATTTGATGAGCACATCCCGGTCTGAGCCGAACAGCACCACCACCGGGTTTTCATAGCCGATGGCGGTGAGCTGGCGGCGAATCAGCCCCAGGTCGGCGTCGCGCTCGAAGCCCACTTCGATCTGTGTGCCACCGGTAAAATCCAGGCCAAATACCAAACCCTTGGTGGCCAGCGACCCCAGCGACCCCAACAGCAGGAACGCGGACAGCAGGGCGGCCAGCTTCCGCCATTTCATGAAATCGATGATTCTCACGGTGGTCATGGCCTGCCCCTAGATCCAGAGTTTTTTCACATCGCGCCCGCCCACGCACAGGTTCACCAGGGCGCGGGTGCCGACCAGCGCGGTGAACATGGAGGTGAGGATGCCGATGGTGAGCACCACGGCGAAGCCCTGCACGGGGCCGGAACCGATGGCGTAGAGAATGACACCCACGATGAGGGTGGTGAGGTTGGCGTCGACGATGGACACATGGGCCCGGTCGTAGCCGTTGTGGATGGCCTGCTGAATAGAGAGCCCGGACTTCAACTCCTCCTTGATGCGGGAAAAGATCAGTACATTGGCGTCCACCGCCATGCCCAGGGTTAGCACGATGCCAGCAATGCCGGGCAGCGTCAGGGTGGCCCCCAGTAACGACATGATGCCGATCAACAACACCAGGTTGAAGGCCAGCGCCAGATTGGCAATCAGTCCGAATGCCCGGTAGATCACCAGCATGAAGAGCACCACCAGGATCATGCCGATGATCACCGAGTTGACCCCCTGGCGGATGTTCTCGGCCCCCAGGGAAGGCCCAATGGTGCGCTCCTGCACGAAGTACATGGGGGCGGCGAGGCCACCGGCGCGCAGCAGCAGCGCCAATTCCGAGGCTTCCGCCGGGCTGGACAGCCCAGTGATGCGGAATTGCACCCCCAGGGCGCTGCGCACCGTGGCTAGGCTGATGATCTTTCGGTCCTCGTAGGGCACCAGCACGGTCTCCACCTCGCCCTGTTCATTGACCACCTCCTCCGGCACCTGCAGGGTCTCGATGAACAAGACACCGAGGCGGCGACCCACGCCGCGGCGGGTGGCCAGGTTCATCTCGCGACCGCCGGTGCTATCCAGGCTGATGTTCACCTGGGGCATGTTGTTCTCGTCGAAACCGCTGGAGGCATTGCTCACCTGGTCGCCGGTGATGATCACATTGCGCTCCAGCCAGGCGGTGCGCGGCACGGCATCGGGATCCAGGAATTCGAACTCCTCGCGGGGCACCGTGGAGCCGGGCTCGGCCTCGAAGCGGAACTCCAGGTTGGCGGTCTTGCCGATGATGCGCTTGGCGGCCGCGGTATCCTGCACACCGGGCAACTCCACCACGATGCGATTGCGTCCCTGGCGCTGGACAATGGGTTCCGACACCCCCAACTCGTTGACCCGGTTGCGCAGGGTAGTGAGGTTCTGGCTGACGGCATAGTCTTCCCGCTCGCGGAGCAGGGTATCGAGCACCGTCAAGCGCAGCACGAAGCGGTCGTCCTGCACGGTCATTTCCCGGGCGAAATCGCGGAATTCATCCCGCACGATGCCGGCCGCGACATCGCGCCACTCGCGGTTGGCAAACACTGCCTCCACGGAGTAGCCCTCGCCGCGGCGCAAAGCGCTGTAGCGCGCCCCCCCCTCGCGGAAGGCGCGGCGCAGTTCGTCGAGCTGGGTTTCCAGGTAGGTCTCCATCACCTTGTCGGTGTCCACCTGCAGCAGGAAATGCACGCCGCCACTGAGGTCCAGCCCCAGTTTCATGGGTTCGGCGCCCAGGGCCCTCAGCCAGGCCGGGGTCGTCGCCGCCTGGTTGAGGGCTACCACATACTCGGGCCCCAGGCCCCGCTGCAGGGCTTCCTGGGCACGCAATTGGGCCTCGCCGCTGGTCAGTCGCAGCATGGCCCCGGTGCTGGTGAACTCCGCCCCGAAAAACTCGATGCCATCGGCGTTCAGCACCTCCCCGGCACGGTCCAGAACCGCCTGGTCGATTTCCAGGCCACTGCTCTGTCCGGTGATCTGCACGGCGGGATCGGGAAGAAAGAGATTGGGAGATGCGTAAACCAGCCCAAACACCAGTATGACCAGGACCAGCATGTACCGCCACAGCGGGTAACGATTCATATCGGGGCTCTTGTGAACTCGTAAAGCGCGCCATTATAGGGGAATTGATCAGGGGGTTATAGGGCGCGGCTCCCCTGCCTCGCCCCCGCCCGCCCCTGTGGCGCGGGTGTTTTGAACGTCCCCGGAAAATAATCCTTGGCATCGGCAAGCTTTGGACTACTCTCAAACGGGGATCGCCGCCTGCCAGGGGTTCGATGGCAACCACGGGTGCGCCAGAATCCGGGATCACCCACGACAATACCCTCATCAATACACTTTCGAGGACAGCCTCATGCTTCAGGAATTCAAGAAGTTTGCAATGCGCGGCAATGTGGTGGACATGGCGGTGGGAATCATCATCGGCGGCGCCTTTGGCACCATCGTCAAAAGCCTGGTGGACGATGTGCTGATGCCACCGATCGGCCTGCTGCTTGGCGGGGTGGATTTTTCCGAGCTATTCATCACCCTGAGCGAAGGCGCGACCGTGGTCGGCCCCTACGAAACCCTGGCGGCGGCCCGGTCGGCGGGCGCCGTGACCATCAACTACGGACTGTTCATCAACGCGATGGTGAGCTTCCTGATCGTCGCCTTTGCGGTGTTCCTGCTGATCCAGGCCATCAATCGCCTGCATCACGAGGAGAAAAAGGTGGAGGCGCCCGCCGAGCCCACCACCAGGGATTGCCCGTTCTGCCTGTCGGCCATCCCCATCAAGGCCAGCCGCTGTCCCCACTGCACCTCGGATATTGCCGGCTGACTACGGCGGCAGTGACCCATTGGCTATAGCGCCGTCTTCATCATCCCGCCGGGCGCCATCGTATCGGGCTTGGAATTCCACGGCATAGTCGGCAAAGCGGCCCGCCGCGATGGCGGCGCGGATATCCGCCATCAGGCGCTGGTAGAAATACAGGTTGTGGATGGTGTTGAGCTGGGCGCCGAGGATTTCGTTGCAGCGCGCCAGGTGGTGCAGGTAGGCACGGCTGAAGTTGGCGCAGGTGTAGCAGTCGCAATCCCCGTCCAGGGGCGCGGTGTCGTGGCGATGCACCGCGTTGCGGATTTTCACCACACCGCCGCTGGTGAACAGGTAGCCGTTGCGGGCATTGCGGGTGGGCAGCACGCAATCGAACATATCGATGCCGCGCCGCACCGCCTCGATGATATCCCCGGGCTTGCCCACCCCCATCAGGTAGCGGGGTTTGTCCCGGGGCAGCATGTCCGCCACCTCCTCCAGCACGCGGATCATGTCCTCCTTGGGCTCCCCCACCGACAGCCCGCCGATGGCATAGCCGTCGAAGCCGATGGCCTGCAACCCGGCGAGGGACTCGCGCCGCAGATCGCCGTACATGCCCCCCTGGACGATGCCGAACAGGGCCGCCGGGTTGTCCCCGTGAGCGGCCTTGCCGCGCGCCGCCCAGCGCAGGGACAGCTCCATGGAAGCCCGCGCCTGATCCCGGGTCGCCGGGTAGGGTGTGCACTCGTCGAAGATCATCACGATGTCCGAACCCAGATGCCGCTGCACCTCGATGGAGGTTTCCGGCCCCATGAACACCTTGCTGCCATCGATGGGCGATTGGAAAGTCACCCCGTCCTCGGTGATTTTGCGGATATCCCCCAGGCTGAACACCTGAAAGCCGCCGGAGTCGGTGAGGATGGGGCCGTGCCACTGCATGAAATCGTGCAGGTCGCCGTGCGCGCGAATCACTTCCGTGCCGGGGCGCAGCATCAGGTGAAAGGTATTGCCGAGAATGATCTGGGCGCCGGTCGCGGTGATCTCCCGGGGTGACATGGCCTTCACCGATCCGTAGGTGCCCACCGGCATGAAGGCCGGTGTTTCCACCACGCCGCGGGGAAAGCGCAGGCGCCCGCGCCGCGCCACCGCGTCCGTGGTCTCCAGCTCGAAATCCATGAAACACTGGCGCGGCGACTCGACGGTCATTCGAACTTGCCCTCGTAGAGATCACCGAGCAACACCTCCTGGGAGGCCGGATTGCGGGTGATGAACATGGCATCCCCATAGCTGAAAAAGCGGTAGTGCTCGACCACCGCCTCCCGGTAGGCGGCCATCACATGGCCGTGGCCGGCGAAGGCACTGACCAGCATTAGCAGGGTGGATTCCGGCAGGTGGAAGTTGGTGACCAGGGCGTCGACGATACGGAACCGGTAGCCGGGATAGATGAAAATATCGGTTTCACCGCGCACGGGGCGCATCTCCCCGGAGGCACCGGCGGTTTCCAGGCAGCGCACCGAGGTGGTGCCCACGGCGATTACCCGGTTGCCCGCGGCACGGGTTTCCTCCACCCGGCGGCACAGCTCCTCGCTGACATCGATGATCTCGGCGTGCATGCGATGCTCGCGGATATCGTCCACACGCACCGGTTGGAAGGTGCCCGCCCCCACATGCAGGGTGACATAGCCGATCGCCACGCCCCTGTCCTGCAATTGGGCCAGCAGCGCCTCGTCAAAATGCAGGCCGGCGGTGGGCGCCGCCACGGCGCCCGGTTGCCGGGCATACACCGTCTGATAGCGCCGCTGGTCCTCGTCGCTGTCTGGCCTGTCGATATAGGGTGGCAGGGGCATATGGCCAATGCTTTCCAGCACACCCAGTACCGGACGGTCGGGAAAGCGGACCTCGAACAGATCGTCCCGGCGACCGGTCACCTCGGCGCGAACGCCTTCGTCAAAGTGCAACATGGCGCCGGCCTTGGGGGACTTGCCGGCACGGATATGCGCCAGCACACTGTGATCGTCGAGCAGCCGCTCCACCAGCAATTCCACCTTGCCGCCACTGGGTTTGTGGCCCAGCAGGCGGGCGGGAATGACCCGGGTGTCGTTGAACACCATCAGGTCGCCGGGCTGCGCCAGGTCAACGATATCGGCAAAACGCCGGTGGCCGATATCGCCGGACACCCCGTCCAGGGTCAACAGGCGGCTGCCACGGCGCTCCGTAGCCGGATACTTGGCGATCAGGGATTGCGGCAGAAAATAGCGAAACAGCTCCCGGCGCATGGGCGTGTCCGAGGTACCAGTGGCAAAGGCTGGCAAGGTTACCGGATTACCCCCCGCCAACCAAGGGTCTCGCTCACAGATCCCGTGAAGCACGTCCATGGCACATCGTGGCTGGCAAGGCCACCCCGGGGCCGATACACTGGCGGGGCCGGAAACCGACCAGTCCTTATGCCCGACAGCGACAACACCACCAGTAAATCAGCCCTCAAGCGCGAAATGACCGCCCTCCAGGAACTCGGTCGCCAATTGATCGAAATGCCGGATGGCCAGCGCGCCAAGCTGCCTTTGAGCGACGATCTGCGGGAAGCCATCGCCCTCTATCAGCGACTGGGACAGCGCGAGGCGCGGCGCCGCCAGTTGCAGTTCATCGGCAAGCAGATGCGCCGCGAGGACAGGGAAGCCATCGCCGCCGCCCTGGCGGGTTTCGAGCAGCAGGCCCGGCACTTTCGCCAGCAGTTCCAGCGCCTGGAGACCTTGCGGGATCAACTGATTCTGGGAGGAGACCAGCACCTTGAAACTCTGCTGGAGGAGCGACCGGATCTCGATCGTCAGAGACTGCGACAACTGGTTCGCCAGGCGCGCCAGGAGTCGGCGAGGGGCAAGCCACCGACATCCAGTCGCAAACTGTTCCGCTATCTCAGGGACACCTTCGAGGAAGCCGGCGAACACCCCGGGCAGTTGGATAGCGATGGGGCATGGGAATCCCCCGCCGACGACTCATAGCGATTCGCCAGGGGGTTGCAGGCCCGCCCTCAATCTCCTCCAGGGCCGTCACCGTCGCGGTCACCGCCCTTGCCGTCCCGCCCCCTCCGGGGGGATGTCTTGTGTTTCTTCTCTCCTTCTGCCTTGCCAGCGGGCCGTTCGCTGGCGCCCTTTCGCGGGCCACCGGTAAAGGGCTTGAGCAGGTTTTGATATTGCTGGGTAAGGGTCTCGATCAATTCATCGGGCCCCGGCACCGGCATCAATGGCAGCCTACTCCCCGCCACGCCCCTCAACTGGCGCCGCAGATTGTCCTGCTGGGCGAGGAAACCGAGCACCTGGCGCTCCAGGAAGGGTCCCAGCATGCCGACCATGCGGTCCCCATAGAAACGGATCAGCTCCTCCAGCACCCGGTTGGTCAACAGTGACTGGTGCCCTTCGGCTTCCATGTCGGCGATCACCTGCAACAGCACCGAGCGGGTGATGTCGTTGCCGCCGCGGGAATCCAGCACCTGGAACGGCTGGCGTTCGATCACCATGCGTCGTACATCGGCAAGGGTGATGTAGCAACTGTCCTCGGTGTCGTAGATGCGGCGGTTGGGGTATTTCTTGAGAAGGCGCATGGGCAGAAACTCCCGCTGTCGTATGGGGCCTGTCGTTATGAAGAGAGTATACCCGAGGGTTGCTTCCCCCTGGGCCACTCCAGAAATCTCCTTTCCTCGCACCGACCCTGGCAAGGGTGCTCCAGGCCATGATTGTGCATTGCACAAAAAAGTTGTTGACATTGCCGCCCGGCATGCTATTGTTCACTGGCATTGTGCATCGCACAAATTTTACCAACACCACAGGAGCTAGCCATGGCACTCTCACTGTCCCCTTCCGCGATGAAAGGCGCGGTTGACAAGATCGTCACCACCAACCTCAAGCTGATCGAGGCCCAGGGCCGCTACGCCGAGGACATGTTCAAGCGCAACACCTCCACCCTGATGGAGCTCGCCGACGCGCGGATCACCAGCCTGCAGGAACTGGCCAGCGCCCGCTCCTTCACCGAGCTGTACGACAACAGCATCGCCTTCGAGAGCACCCTTCGCGACAAGCTGATGGGCCTCTACGAGGAAAATACCACCGCCACCAAGGAGTTTGGCGGCGAGGTCAAGGAGTTGATGGAAGTCGACGCCGTGGTGACCAAGGCCAAGGCCCTGAGCGGCGAACTGGTTGGCAAGGTGAAGTCCGTCAGTGGCGAGGTTGAGGGCAAGGTCAAATCCCTGTCGGAAAGCGCCCTGAAAAAATTCCAGGATCTGTCCAGCTCCGTGACCGGCGCCAGCGCGCCAGTCGCGGCCAAGCCCAAGGCGGCACCCGCCGCCAAAAAGGCCGCCAAGCCCAAGGCAGCTCCCTCGACCAAGGCCGCCGACAGCGCGGGGGCAACCCCCGCCGAATAATGGCTTGCGGTTAACCTGCAACCAACCTGGACAACCTCGCCGGTTGTCCAGGTTTTTGCCATACTTGTCGACACCACCCCCAGTTCCGGAGGAGCCATGGCCAAAGACTTTGATCCCAAAAAATTTCAGTCCCTGTTTGAAAAGGTGGCGGACGCCAATGTCAGGGCTTTCGAGGCCCAGACCCGTTATTTCGACAGCCTGGTGCGTCGCAACGCGGAACTGATGAATGAAATGACCCAGGCCCGTCTCGGCAAGCTCAGGGAGCTCGGCGATGTCAGGGACCTTTCCTCCGCCGTGAAGGCCGGATCCTCGCTGAATCAGGAGACCCGCTCGAAGATGCAGCAGGTCTACGAGGAAAATCTTGCCGCCTGGCAGGAGCTGCAAGAGGAATTGAAAGGACTCTATGAGGTGGACGAAAGTCTGATGGCCCAGTTGAAGGACACCGCCGACAAGCTCATGAAGGGCGCTCGCGGCCAGATGGAGGCGGCCATGGACAAGGTCAAACCCAGGAGCAAGGCCGCCGGTGGCGACGCCGCGACTGGCGCGGGAGTCAAACCCAAGGCCAAGCCCCAGCCCAAAGCCAAGCCCCAGCCAACACCAAGGCCCAAGGCAGCCCCCAAACCACGGGCAAAAGCTTCCCCGCCAAAACCGAAACCCAAGGGCTGAAACCGGGAGCGGACAAGCCAGCCCCTCTCACTGGGGTCCAAGCATTAAGGATTGTCCGCCACCAACCGTTCGGCGATGGTGCGCGCCAGGCTGTCCAGTAACTGGCTATAGGCCAGCGCCACGGCGCCGTGGCTGTCCCCGTTCACCGCCTGTTGCAGATGTTCGCGGCCACGGATTGGCGCCACTTCCCTGTCCGGCGCCTCCACGACCCAGAGCACCTCCAGTCGGGCAACCCCGTCCCGGGCATTCAGGTCCAGCACATCAATACGCAGCGCCCGCTCGGGAATGGCGCTGCGGGACCAGGGAAAATTGCGGGTGTGGGCACCGGTCAGGGCCGCCAGATTCTGCACCATCACCCGCTGGATGCCCTTGTCCAGGGGCTCCGCCCAGCGCTGGCGGTCATCCACTCTCAGATCCGCCCGGCCATCGTGGCTTACCAACTGCACCCGTTCGAGGTAGGGCGCCACCCTCACGGGCCCCACCCCGAGACCTAGCCCGGCGAGACGGGCATCCCCCGAGGGCGACTGCGCCGTCAGCAGATAGAAGTTCGGCGCCGGACTGCTGGGCGCCACGCAGCCCACCAACAACAGGGCGATGAGAGTGGCGATGGGCAAGCGACAGCGTCCCGTTACCATGGTCTAGTCCTCGCGGGGTTTGCCATAGAACAGCGCCTGGGGCTGCTGTTCCAGTAGGTCCGAGAGCAGCCGCAACTGGTCGGCGGCATGGTTGATGCCCCGCGCGGCGCTGTTTAGTTGATAGAGCACGGGCGAATCGTCGGATGCCAGGAACGCGGCATTGGCGGAAAACTCATCCAGGTTGCTGGCACTCTGGCGCATGGCCTCCAGAGTGTCATCCAGCTTGGCCAGCAACTCGGGCACTTCCTGACTGACGGTATCAAGCAGGGCAGTGGCGCTGCCGGCCAGGGCAGTGTATTCCCCGGCCAGTTGTGTTCCAGCCTCGGCCAGCTCATTGGCGGTATGCTCGATGGCCTTCACCGCGCCGGTCACATTGCCCGCCAGGGCCTGTAAGTCAGGATCATTGAGCAGCAGGTTGATGGCGCTCAGGGCCTCTTGCAGGTCGCTGGCCAGGCGATTTACCTCCACCGCCTCCAGATCCCGGGTGAGCTGCTGTAGATTGGTGGGAGTGGTGGGCAACTGCGGATAGTCGGTGCGCATGGCATGGTACTGGGCTGGGCGACCCGGCTCGAAATCCACATCCACATACAGCAGCCCGGTGAGCATGCTCTGCTGGCGCAACTGGGCCCTCAGCCCCCGGTCTATGAGATCCTCCACGGTGATCCCCCGGGTGGTGCCGTCGTCGCGGAGGATGGTACTGGTGTCGATCTCGATATTGACCAGGTTGAAGACATCCAGGCTGTCGCCGTACACACTGGTGCGAATATCCACCACCTGGCCGATATTCACCCCCTTGAGCGTCACCGGCGCGCCGACATTGAGCCCCCTGACGGAAGTATCGTAGATCAGAGTGAAGCGTTCCCTGGGGCTCCACCAGTTGCTGCCACTGAACGCCACCACCAGCATGGCGGCCAGCACCAGGGTAACGAGGGTGAACAGGCCCACGGCCACGGGGTTGGCGGTACGGCTCATCGAGCATCTCCTGCGGTGGTCAGCACGGTGTCGGGCAGCTCGCCACCAGCCATGCCCTGACCACCCCTGGACAGAAACTCCCTGACAATGGGGTGGGAGCTGTGGCGCAACAATTGCTCGGGCGGACCCTGGTCCAGCTGGGTGCGGGTCTCGGCATCCAGGTACACGGAATTGGTGGCGATGCCAAAAATGCTGTCGAGCTCGTGGGTGACGATGACCACGGTGCCGCCGAGGTTCTCGCTGATCTCCACGATCAGTTCGTCGAGCCGGCGGGAACTGAGAGGGTCCAAACCCGCCGAGGGCTCGTCGAAGAACAGCAGTTCCGGGTCAAGGGCGATGGCCCGCGCCAGGGCCGCGCGCTTCTGCATCCCGCCGCTGAGCTCCCCCGGGTAGAAGTCCTCGAAACCATGCAGGCCCACCAGGGCCAGCTTGAACGCCACCAGGTCGGCCATTTCATCCTTGCGGTAATTGCCGTATTGCTGCAGGGGCACCGCCACATTCTCCGCCAATGTCAGGTCGCTGAACAGCCCGCCCTTCTGGTAGGTAATGCCCCAGCCGCGGCGCATGGCGATCTGTTGCGCCGGGCTGGCGCGGAAAAAATTCTGGCCGTTCACCAGTATCTCCCCCTGGGCGGGCTCGGACAGACCGATCATATGTTTCAGCAGGGTGCTCTTGCCACAGCCGCTGCCTCCCATGATGACAAAGATGTCTCCGCGATTGACGGTAAAATTGAGGTTTTCCTGGACCAGCCGCGGCCCGTAGCGCATGGTCAGGTCGAGCACCTCGATTACCGCCTCTGCCGCTGCCAAGACCTACACCTCCAGCACGCTGTAGAGAATATTGAGGGCGGCGTCCGCCACCACCAGATAGACGATGGCATGCACCACCGCTCGCGTGGTGGCGTCCCCCACCGCCGCCGATGTACGACCGCTGTGCAGGCCCGCCTGACAGCCGGCAATGGCGATGAGAGCGGCAAACACCAGGCTCTTGATCAGCCCGGTGGCGATATCCCCCATGCCCACCGAGGCCTGTGCCTGGTTGAGGAACTGCATGAAGTTCACCCCCATGCCGCCGGCCACCAGGGCGCCGCCCACCAGGCCGATGACATTGGCGAAAATCACCAGAAACGGCATCACCAGCACCAGTGCGAGAAAGCGTGGCACCACCAGGTATTCCATGGGGGACAGCCCCAGGGTGGTCACCGCGTCGATCTCCTCGTTGGCCTGCATGGTGCCCAACTGGGCGGCGTAGGCAGCGCCGGTGCGACCGGCCATGATCACCGCCGTCATCAGCGGCCCCATCTCCCGCACCATGCCCAGGGCCACCAGGTTGGCGACGAACACTTCGGCCCCCAGTTGTCGCAACTGAACCGCGCCAAGGTAGGCGAGAATCATGCCCACCAGCACACTGATCAAGGCGACGATGCCCAGTGCCCGGGGGCCACAGGTTTCAATATAGTAGAACAGGTCCCGTAGCCGGGTCTGGCTGCGCCCCCTCGCGAGGCGACCCAAGGCCAGCACCAACTCACCGACAAAGCCGAGAAAAGCCACCAGTTCACGCCACACCAGCAATCCATATCCGGCCAGTTGGGCAACCATGCCGGGAGGCGGCGGATGGGCATCGGGATTGGGCTTCACCGCCGTGGCCAGGCGCAACAACCGTTCGAGGCTTGCCGGCAGGCCATCCGTGTGGATGGACATCCGCCGCCCTTCGCAGTGGCGAACGACCAGGAACAGTCGGGAGGCCAGCAGGGAGTCCCAGGCCAGGTCATCTTCGGCCTCCAGCCGCAGGCCGGTGGCCTGCGCGCCCTCGTCATCCAGGGCGCCAAGCAGTTCCGAGGCCCGTGGCGGGTTCTCGGACGCAGTCCAGTCACCACCGACGCGCAACAGCACCACTTCACCCTCCCGGGTGACGCGATACGACGCCGACGGCTTCCTGTGATTCACAGCGTCATGCCCCGCGGTTCCTGATTCCAGTGGCTTGTTCCAGTGACTTGGCCCCAAACATGACATTTTGTCCGAGTATAGAGAAGCCAATAACTGAAAGCGACGCCACCAAAACCGTCGATGGTTTTTCAGACAGGCTCTGTTAAGGTTGCAGTATCGGGCGCCGCCAGGCCAGTGGCCACATGCCCTGTGCAAGGGCCAGGGGGCGAGACTGGGCCCACCTCCAGGCGATAAGCACAAAAAGGAGCTGACCTTTGACCGCGGACCAGATTACCATTTTCGCCATCCTGGTCATCACCGTCGCGCTCTTCCTGTGGGGCCGCTGGCGCCACGACATGGTGGCCGGCGCGGCCCTGCTGGCCTGTGTGTTCACCGGCCTGGTTCCCGGCGCCGACGCCTTCCTCGGCTTTGGCCACCCGGCGGTCATCACCGTGGCCTGTGTGTTGATCCTCAGCAGCGGCCTGATGATGTCCGGGGCCGTGGACGCCCTGGCCCAGCGAGTGCTGCCCAGCAATGCCGGCCCCACCCTGGGCATCGGCGCCCTGGTGGTGCTGGCCGCCCTGCTGTCGGGCTTCATGAACAATGTCGGCGCCCTGGCACTGTTGATGCCCGTAAGCCTGCAAATGGCGCGCCGACTGAACCTCCCCCCCGGCCAGGTGCTCATGCCCCTGGCCTTCGGCTCCATTCTCGGCGGCACCACCACCCTGATCGGCACGCCTCCCAACCTGATCGTTTCCGGCTTCCGGGAAGAGGCTGGACTCGGTCTCTTCGCCATGTTCGACTTCACGCCCGTGGGGGCGGTCATCACCCTGGTGGGGGTGATCTTCGTGGTACTGCTGGGCCGGCGGCTGGTACCCGAGCGG
This sequence comes from Porticoccaceae bacterium, assembly GCA_050486485.1. Taxonomy (GTDB): domain Bacteria; phylum Pseudomonadota; class Gammaproteobacteria; order Pseudomonadales; family Porticoccaceae; genus NAT127. The sequence goes on along the minus strand of JBJHDJ010000002.1, from coordinate 7,365 downwards.
GGCCGGGCAGATAGCGCCGGTTTCGACACCGCCGCCTACACCACCGAGGTGCGCATCGACAAGGGCAGCAAGGCGGTGGGCCTCCCCCTGGAGGAGGCGGAACGCCTGTTGGACGATGCCGACGCCCAGATCATCGGCATGGTGCGCCACGAGTTCCGCATCATGGCCCCCAACCCTCACCGGGTGTTGCTGGAGGGGGATATCCTCATCATCGAGGCGGACCCGGAAGCCCTCACCAAGGCCATCGCCAACCTGGGTGCGCGCCTGGAGGAAAGCGTCGAGGTGGATGTTGAAACCGATGCTGGCGAGGCAGAGGACTCCACGGACCCAAGCGATGGCGAGCCGGACGGCCAAGAGCCGCCTGCTTCACCCAGTGATGAGGGGAAAGCCGACAGCAATGACGAGGAGCAGGAACCCAGGCAAAAAACCGCGGACACCTCCACCCGAAGCGGCAATGGCGAAGTGGTGGTTCAGGAGCTGGTGGTCACCCCCGGATCTGCCCTCGCCAACCGCTCCGCCACGGATATCCAGTTGCGCACTCGTTTTGGCATCAACCTGCTGGCCGTGTCCCGGGAGGGCCAGCGCAGCATCCGCCGCCTGCGCACTACCCTGCTACAGCCCGGCGATGTACTGTTGATGCAAGGCCCTCCAGAGGCCATCGGCGGCTTTGCCTCGGAGTTCGGCTGCCTGCCCCTCGCCACCCGGGAGATCCGCATTCCGGTCAAGGGCCAGGCCCTGTACGCCGGACTGATCATGGGACTGGCGGTGATCGCCACCGCCACCGGCCTGACCAGCGCCGCCATCGCCTTTTCCACCGCGGCGCTGGCCTACCTGATACTGCGCATCGTACCGCCCCGCTCCGTGCATCTGGCGGTGGACTGGCCGGTGATCGTGCTGCTGGGGGCCTTATTGCCGGTGGCGGGTGCCATGAGCACCACCGGCGCCGCCGACCTGCTGGCGCGCTTCCTGGTGGAAACCGTGGCCAGGGACCATCCCGTCGCCGCCCTGGCGGTCATCCTGGTGGTGACCATGACCCTGTCGGACTTCATGAACAATGCCGCCACCGCCGCCGTCATGTGCCCCATTGCCCTCAGCACCGCCCTACAACTTGGGGTCAACCCTGACTGTTTCCTGATGGCGGTGGCCATCGGCGCCTCCTGCGCCTTCCTCACCCCCATCGGCCATCAGAACAACACCCTGATTCTCGGCCCCGGTGGCTTCCGCTTCGGCGACTACTGGCGCCTTGGCCTACCCCTGGAAATCCTCATCGTCGCCATCAGCATCCCCATGCTGCTACTGGTATGGCCCCTCTGAGGACGCATCCCACGACCACAACACCAACTGTCCACTGAAAACTGACAACTGACAACTGCCAACTGAAAACCGAAAACTAAAATCCCCTTACGACTCCCCCCGCCGCGCCGCGAACATGCCATCCAGGGATGCGCTGTGACGATCCGTCCTGTCCCTGTAGCCCAGGTCCAATCGCCGCGCCAGCCAGTTGATCAGGGGGTCGGACAGTCCGTTGAGGAACGCGTAATTCATGTTGTCGCGGTCGTGGTGCCTGGCATGGTGCGACCAGGGGAGCAGCACACGCGCCCCCTGCAGGGCGCGAACCAACCGCGTATCGCGGTTGTGGCAGATGAAGTGAGAGACCTCCGCCAGGGAGGACAGGATTCCCATCATCAACAGGCACAGGGCGACCCAGTGGTTCAGCACCCCCAGCCCGTACAGGACCATGGTCCCGAGGATAAAGGGCGCCAGCCAGAACTTGGGACCCGACTCCAGAAAATAGATCTGGCACAGGGATCGTTCGTCATAGCGAAGCTTCTTGTGGTGAATATGGAACGCCGCAACATAGGGGCCGACCGCAGACCGGTAGTTGTCGTTGTTGTCCATGTAGAGGTGGATCAACCCATTGAGGAGGTCCGTCAGGAAGTAGGCCAACAGAAAGACCAGCACCAGTCCCCAGCCCGGGATGGCCAATTGCCACATCAGCCACAGGGAGGCCAACTGCAACGCCATGATCAGCGTGGCATTGCCCCGCAGTAGTCGGGTATAGAGGGGTCGGTTGACATAGGTCCGGTAGGCGGCATCGAACTCCCCCGCCTTGGCCTCCAGATGGCTGTCATCCAGGGGCTTGTCCTCCAGTGTGGAATCCATGGCCATCTCCCGAAAACAGAGTAACAGAGTGTAGCAGAAGCCTGGATGCGGGCGGCGGGACCCCAACTCCTACCCGGCACAATCCGCTACACTCCCCCCACCGATAACAGTCAATAGAGAGATGGACATGGCCAAATTCGACCACCTCGTCGGCAGGGAACTGGCGCGGGGCACCTACAGCTGGGATACCGACAGGACACTGCTCTACGCCATCGGCGTCGGCGCCGGTCTCTGTGAGCCCCGCGAGGAACTGCAATTCACCACCGAGAACACCCGGGGGGTCGAACAGCAAGTGATCCCATCGTTCATGACCCAGATGGCGGTGGGTGGCGGCTGGATCAAGGAGCTGGGCTTCCCCGCCCGGGAGTGGGATGGCTACCCCATCGGGCTGCTGCACGGCGAGCAGGGTATCCACCTCGCCCGACCCATCCCGCCACAAGGTACCGCCGAGCTCACCCAGGTGATGATCGGCGTGTTCGACAAGGGCACCGGCGCCCTGTGTCTCGCCGAGACCCGGGCCACCCTGGCGGACACCGGGGAATACCTGGGGGCTTCCCGCATAGGCCTGTTCGTGCGCGGCCAGGGTGGTTTCGGCGGCCCCCGCGGCCCCGCCGACGAGCAGCCCTGGGAGCGGCCCGACCGCGCCCCGGATCTCACGGTGTCGCTGCCCATCCCGGTGGGACAGTCACTGATCTACCGGCTACTGGGGGATCGCAACCCCCACGCCACGGACCCCGCCATCGCCAAGGCCGACGGTTTCGAGCGGCCCATCTTTTTCGGCCTCGGCTCCTATGGCTTCGCTTGCCGGGCACTGCTCAAGGGGTTGTGCGATGGGGAGGTGTCCCGCTTCGGGGGCATGTACGGACGCTTCGCCAAGCCGGTATTCCCCGGCGAGACGCTGGACACCCATATCTGGCGCGACGACACTGGCGCCATTTTTCAGACTACCGCCAGTGATGGCAGGGTGGTGATCGACCGGGGGTCTTTCCTGTTCGCGAAACCTGGCCAATAAGCGCCACCGGAAGCGACGGCGAGGCTCCGTTCCTGTCGAGCTTCAGCGAGGAGCGATACACGGCCATGGGCAGCAGGCTGCTCCCCCCCCCCCGCAACAAAGCCGGCAGGCTCAACGGCCCAATGGCGCAAATCCACCCAGCGACGGTCAACCACCCAGGTCACGGTAGGCGGCAGGAACAAACCGCGGGGTGCAGACACAGAAAAACACCAGATCCTCGTTGCCGGTATTGGCGATCCGCTGGCGGCAGCCTGGCGGGATCAGCACCACATCCCCCGGCCCCACGGCCCTGGGGGGCAAATCGCCCACTTCCACCCGGCCCCTGCCCGCCACCACCGCATAGCGCTCGGCAATGCCTTCCAGCAGGTGCCAGCGGGTGGTGACGCCGGGCTCCACGCGGGCGCGGGAGATGGAGACGCCGGGGTCGTCCGGGCTGTTGGAAACCTCGACGATGTGGCAGCCCTCGTCGAGGAAGTATTCGTCCACTTCCCGCAGGGGGCGGGCGCCAGCCACCATGGTGTCGCCCTTCATGGCTGTCCCCCCCTCGCCCGTTCGTGGCCCCTCAACAGGTTGCCGGCCTTCACCGCCAGGATATTGGCCGCCAGCAGCACGGTGACGGCGTTGGCGAGGATAATGGGCAGATCGCGGATCACCAGGCCATAGACCAGCCAGCAGGCCACCCCCAGGGTGAACAGCAGGTACATGAAAAAGGACACCCCCTGGGTATTGCGGGTGCGCAGGGTGAGGATGGCCTGGGGCACGAAGGAAACGGTCGTCAGCAGGGCGGCGATATAGCCGATATGTTCCAGGTTGGGCATGGCGGGCCTCGGGGTGCTCGTCGGGATGGGGCGAATGTCAAAAGAGTAACCCGCGCCCCGTGACGGGTGCACGCCCCGTCACAAGGCTCAGCGTTTTTTCTCCATCGCCTTCTGGAACAGGGCCGCCATGGTGCCGGCGCCACCCTGGGCCGGGGACGGTTGCCGCGGGGCCTGGGCCTGGCGCTCACCCTTGCGGTTGGGGCGCCCGCCGTGCCGGGGGGCGTCGTTGCCCTTGGTGGCGGCGGGGCGATGGCCGTGCTGCTGACCGGGCTCGTCGCCAAGGCGCATGCTGAGGGCAATGCGGTTGCGGTCGATATCCACCTCCATCACCTTCACCCTGACGATATCGCCGGTCTTGACCACCTCGCGGGGATCCTTGACGAATTTATCGGCGATGGCGGAAATATGCACCAGACCGTCCTGGTGCACGCCGATGTCCACGAAGGCGCCGAAGTGGGTGACATTGGTGACCGTGCCCTCCAGCACCATGCCGGGGTCGAGATCCTTGAGGGTCTCCACCCCTTCGGCAAAGGAGGCGGTTCTGAACTCCGGGCGTGGGTCGCGGCCGGGCTTCTCCAGCTCGCGGATAATATCCATCACCGTGGGCAGGCCGAACCGCTGGTCGGTGTATTTTTCCGGACGCAGCCGCCTCAGGGTGGCGGGATCTTCCATCAACCGCGCCACCGGCAGGCCGGTATCGGCAACGATGCGCTCCACCACCGGGTAGGACTCGGGATGCACGCCGGACCCATCGAGGGGGTTTTGCGCGCCACGGATGCGCAGAAACCCCGCCGCCTGTTCGAAGGTCCTGTCCCCCAGACGCGGCACATCCAGCAGCTCGCGGCGGCTCTTGAAGGGACCGCGGCTGTCCCGCAGGGCGACGATGTTCTCGGCGATGGTCTGACTGAGGCCCGACACCCGGCGCAGCAGTTGCGCGGAAGCGGTATTCACTTCCACGCCGACGCTGTTGACGCAGTCCTCGATCACCGCATCGAGGCTTTTCGCCAGCTGGCTCTGGCTGACATCGTGCTGGTACTGACCGACACCGATGGACTTGGGGTCGATTTTCACCAACTCCGCCAGGGGGTCCTGCAGGCGCCGCCCGATGGACACGGCGCCGCGAATGGTGACATCCAGGTCGGGCATCTCCCGCGCCGCCTCGGCGGAGGCGGAGTACACCGAAGCCCCCGCCTCGTTGACCATCACTTTTTGCAGGCGCAACTCGGGGTGGCTCTTGATCAGATCCGCCACCAGCTTGTCGGTCTCCCGGGAGGCGGTGCCATTGCCGATGGCCACCAGTTGCACCTGGTGCTCCCCGGCCAGGCGGGCGAGCACGGCGATGGATTCCCGCCACTGGTTTTTCGGCGCGTGGGGATAGATGGCGCCGTGGTCCACCACCTTGCCGGTGCTGTCGATCACCGCCACCTTGACGCCGGTGCGGATGCCGGGGTCGAGGGCGAGGGTGGCGCGCTGGCCGGCTGGGGCGGCCAGCAACAGGTCCTTGAGGTTGGCGGCGAACACCTCGATGGCGGCCCGCTCGGCCCGTTCCCGCAGATCCCCCAGCAGTTCCGTTTCCAGGTGCAATTGCAATTTGATGCGCCAGGTCCAGCGCACCACTTCCCGCAGCCAGGCATCCGCGGCGCGGCCCTTGTCGCTGATGGCGAAGGTCTCGGCGATCATGGTCTCGCAGGGATGGCCGGCGCCCTCCGCCACCGCCACATCCACCCGCAGGGCGAGAAAGCCCTCGCGGCGGCCGCGGAACATGGCCAGGGCGCGGTGGGAGGGCACCTTCGCGAAGGGCTCGCCGTGCTCGAAGTAGTCGCGGAATTTCTCGCCCTGCTTTTCCTTCCCTTCCACCACCCGGGAAGTCAACAGGGCATGCTCCATCAGGAAGGAGCGGGCGCGGTCCAGCAGGGCGGCGTGCTCGGCGAAGCGCTCCATGAGGATATATTTGGCGCCGTCCAGTACCGATTTGGCGTCGGCGTAGCCGAGATCCGGGTTGAGGAAGTTTTCCGCCTCCCCCTCCGGCGTCAGGGTGGGGTCCGCCAGCAGGGCGTCGGCGAGGGGCTCCAGGCCCCCCTCGATGGCGATCTGCCCCTTGGTGCGGCGCTTGGGTTTGTAGGGCAGGTACAGATCCTCGAGGCGGGTCTTGGTGTCGGCGGCGCCGATGGCCTGCTCCAACTCGGGGGTGAGCTTGTCCTGCTCGGCGATGCTGTCGAGGATGGCGGCGCGGCGCTCCTCCAGATCCCGCAGGTAGCCCAGCCGATCGTGGAGGGTTCGCAACTGGGTATCGTCCAGGGAGCCGGTGGCTTCCTTGCGGTAGCGGGCGATAAAGGGCACGGTGGCGCCGCCGTCGAGCAGCTCCATGGCGGCCACCACCTGGCCTTCACTGACGGACAATTCGGTGGCGATGCGCTGGGGAATGGACTTCATGGCTGGAGGATTCCTGACTGCCTGGCAAACGGAGGGGGCGGATTATGGACCAGGGGCTGATCCGTTGAAAGGTTGTGGCGGGGGACGGGCAATGGGATCAGCGCCCGCCGCCCAGGGTGGTGTGCAACGAGGCCCGGTAGGCGCCGATGGCTGGCGCCAGGGCGCAGGCCAGGGCCGCCATGCACACCGCGAGCACCAGCCACAGGCTGTCGGGGGTGAGCAGGTTGAAGTCGAGAAACAGGCCGAACTGCTCGGTGATGCGGTCCCGCAGCAACCATCCGGCCAGGGCCAGGACCACCAGGGCCAGGACTATCCCCCCCAACGCCAGTATCAGCGCCTCCGACAGCACCAGCAGCAGCAGGAAGCCGGTGCCGCCGCCAATGGCCCGCAACACCGCCATCTCGCGGCGCCGCTCCCTCATCGACGACAGCAGCATGGTCATCATGCCCAACAGCGTGGCAACCAACACCAGCACCGACAATAGCCACAGCACCCGCTCGAACATGGACAACATGTGCCAGAGCTCCGACAGGGCAACCCCCGGAAGGATGGCCAACAGCGGCTCCCCAGGCCGATTGTTGATCTGATGCTGCAGGGCGAAAGTGGCTACCCGGGATTTGAGCCCAACCAGAAAGGCAGTAATGCTCTGAGGTGTGAGGTCGGCTTCCGCCAGCGCCGGGCGCCCCCCCGGCAACCGCACGCCATCGACCCAATCCTTGTGGATGGCCTCGAGACCGGCGAGGCTGACATGCACCGTCTGATCCACCGGAGTGCCGGTGGGTCTCAGAATGCCGCTAATGGTGAAGGGGTCATCCTGGTGGCGGGCGAAGGCGGTATCCCGCAATCCGTGGGCGAGAATGATGGCGTCGCCGATACCGTAGCCGAGGCGCGCCGCCACCTCCGCCCCCACCACCGCGTCCTTCAACGCCTCGAAAGGAC
>JBJHDJ010000001.1:0-28251 GCA_050486485.1 Porticoccaceae bacterium | reverse complement strand
ATCCGCCTCACCGAGGCCCTTGACGGACTGCGGGTCACCGTGGCGCCGGAGGACTGACATCCATCCCACCCTGCAAGGTCCATGGCATTGTTCATGGCATTGTCACTGTTGATAGCACCGCCCCCGAGAGGAACCTCCGATGAACATCAATGTGCAAGACCCCACGGAAAAGGACTATTTCACCGACTTGTCTGTCCTGCTCGACCCCTATGAATACTTCGAGACACTTCGCGCCAAGGGGCCCATCTATCAACTCAAGAACCGCGATATCCTGGTGGTGACCGGCTTCGAAGAGTGCATCGAGGTGCTGCGCAACCACCGCGACTTTTCCTCCTACGGGGCAACCACCGGGGCGGCCTTTCCGCTACCCTTCGAGCCCCAGGGGGATGATCTCACTGATCAGATAGAGGCCCACCGCCACGAAATTCCAGGCGGCGAGCTGCTGGTGTCCTACGACGATGGCCGGCACACGGCGGTGCGATCCATCGTCAACGGACTGTTCACCCCCTCGCGCCTGAAGGCCAACGAGGAGTTCATGGAGGTCTACGCCGACCAACTGGTGAGGGAGGCCGTGGCCAGGGGCGGCTGCGAGATTGTCAACGAGATCGCCACCCCCTATGTCACCCTGGTGATCGCCGACCTGCTGGGGGTGCCCGCCGAGGATCGCGAGAAGTTCCGTGAAGTGATCGACGCCGCCCCGCCCCCCGGCAACATGCAGGCCGAAGGGCAGCCCGTCGGCACGCACCCTCTTGAATACATGGGCCGGTTCTTTTTCCAGTATCTGCACGAACGCCGTGAAAACCCCAGGAACGACGTGCTCACCGAGCTGGCCAGGGCCACCTACCCGGATGGCACCCTGCCGGATCTGCCGGAGGTGGTGAAGGTGGCCACCTTCATGTTCGCCGCCGGCCAGGACACCAGCGCCAAGTTGCTCAGCAACGCCATGCGTCTGATCGTCGAAACCCCGGGCCTGCAACAGACCCTGCGGGAGGATCCCAAGCTGATATCCGCGCTGATCGAGGAGGTGTTGCGCATGGAAGGCTCCACCAAGGCCACCTTCCGGGTGGCTCGCCGCGCCACCCGCATTGGCGATGTGGAAGTGCCGGTGGGCAAGCGCGTGGTGGTCGCCCTCGCCGCCGCCAACCGCGATCCACGGCGCTGGGAAAACCCCAGGGAGCTGCTGCTCAACCGCCCCAGGATCCGCGAACACCTGGCCTTTGGTCGCGGCGTGCACACTTGCGCCGGCGCACCCCTGGCCCGCGCCGAAGTGAAGGTCATCCTCGAGCGATTCTTCGACCACACCTCGGACATCGGGCTGTCCGAGAAGCACCACGGTCCCCCTGGCAACCGCAACCTGGAATACGAGGCCAGTTTCATCATCCGGGGCCTGGCCAATCTGCATGTCGATTTGCAACCGGCTTGACAGGGTGCCGGTGACGGCACAGCATGCCGTCACCGGTATTTTCCACGGTGAGGCAACCCCGCGGCGGGGTTTTCGCCACCCAGATCATGGAGACAAGCCATGGAGGTTCAATTCACCTTCAGCGACAAGCCCCTGGTGGACAGGCTGGAAGTACAGCCCTGCCACAAAGGGCAGTGCCATTGCGGCGGCGTCAAGTTCACGGTGCGTTTCGAGAATGGCCTGCGGGATCCGCGCAGGTGCAATTGTTCCATCTGCAAGCGGCGCGGTGTCATCATGGGCTTCGTGGACCTGGCGGACTTCACCATCGACGAGGGTGAGGAACTTCTCACCCTCTACCAGTTCAACACCGGCGTTGCCCGCCATTATTTCTGTTCTCGCTGCGGAATTTATACCCATCACCAGAGGCGCTCTATCCCCACGCAATATGCCTTCAATATTGGCTGCCTGGAGGGTATTGACCCCCACACCCTCGCCAATGTGCCGGTGATCGACGGGGCCGGCAGTCATCCCAGCGACAGGTAGTCAATGCTTTCGGCAAAACCCATCGGAGTTTCCGCGAGTGGGTCGTGATAGTCAGTTGGGACTGGGATTGTTTTCTGGCTCGTGACAGTCGCTGTGTTGTCTCACCCGGGCGTACCGGGTACATTCCCCGTGGTGATGTATTGCCGCCTTCGGAGTGCGCGGTCGCTGCCACAAGCCAAAACACATAAACGCTTCGGAACTGATTCCGGAAATCGACAGGAAGTATCCCATGACCGGTAGTCTACAAGGCCAGGTGGCCCTGGTGACGGGCGCGTCCTCGGGCATTGGCCGGGCGACGGCATCCGCATTGGCATCGGCCGGCGCCCAGGTGGTGGCGGTAGCGCGCCGCGCGGAGCGCCTGGAGGCCCTGGTGGAGAGCATCCGCTTGGCGGGTGGCGAGGCCCTGGCCCTGCCGGGGGATATCTCCCAGGAAGCCTTCGCCAAGGGGGCCGTTGCCAGCACCATGGAGCATTTCGGCCGCCTGGATATTCTCGTCAATGCCGCCGGTATCATCCAGGCGGACAACCTGGCGCGCGCCAATCTCGACCAGTGGCGGCGGGTACTGGATGTCAACCTGATGGGCGCCATCTACACCTGTCATGCCGCGGTGCCGCCCATGGTGGCCCAGGGCAGCGGCTATATCATCAATGTGGGCTCCCTGGCCTGCCGCACCACTTCGCCGGTTTTCAATTCCTATGCCACCAGCAAGGCGGCGCTCAACGCCATGACCGATGGCTTGCGTCAGGAAGTCGGCCCCAGCGGTGTCCGGGTGTGCATGCTGGCGCCGGGCTCCGTGGCCACCGAGGTGGCGGAGGGTATCAGCGACGACACTATCCGCGGTGCGATACGCGACCATGTTCACCAGGAGGGCGCGCTGATTCCCGAGGACATCGCCACGCTGATTGCATTTATCGTGTCCTTGCCCCAGCGGGTGGATGTCTCGGAGCTTTGGGTGCGGGCGACGACGGATATACTGTATTGACTCCGGGGTCCGGGCTGCGGGTATTCAGCCTGTGTAGGCAGGACGCCTAGCCGCTACCGCAGTAGGCTCGGTAACAACCCATCACAAATAACCCAATCACGATGTTGAGGTAGAAATGCGACTGAAAGGCAAGGTGGCGGTAATTACCGGGGCGGGCTCCGGCATGGGCAAGGCCATGGCGGTGATGTTTGCCGCCGAGGGCGCCAGGGTGGTGTGTGCCGATATCAGCGGCAGGCAGGACGAGGTCGCCGCCACCATCGGCTCGGCGGCAGTGGCGGTGCACGCCGATGTGGCGGACGAATCCCAGGTTCAGAACATGATCGTCACGGCGGAGAGGGAGTTTGGCCGCCTGGATATCCTGGTCAACAACGCCGGCTTTGGCGGTGGCCTCAAACCCCTCCACGAACAGACCACGGAACACTGGGACCGGGTGCACGGGGTGAATGTCCGCGGCGTGTTCTTCGGCATGAAGCATGGAGTGATCTCCATGCTCAAAACCGGTGGCGGCGCCATCGTCAACATTGCCTCGGCGGTGGCCCTGGTGGGCTGGAAGGGTCACGGCGTCTATGGCGCCGCCAAGGCGGGGGTGATACAGATGACCAAGTGCGCCGCCCTGGATTACGCCGAGCAGAACATTCGCGTCAACGCGGTGTGCCCCGGAACCACCTGGACTGGTTTGGTCAAGGAGTCGGAAATTCACCAAGTACCGCCCGCGGATGCCCCAGTGCTGCCCGGGATCCCCATGAACCGCTGGGGGCTGGCCAGCGAAATTGCCGCCGCCGCCCTGTTCCTCGCCAGCGATGAGGCGTCCTATATCACCGGCACGGCCCTGCCGGTGGACGGCGGCTACGCCATTGGCTTTTCCGGCACGGCGGCGGAGCAGCGCCAGGGCTGACATTCTCTCCTGTCGATGCTGGCGAGAAATGGCGTGTAGGCATGTAGGATGGGTTGAGCGAAGCGATACCCATCAGGGAGAGGAAGGCGTGGCAACTTCAATCGAAGGGTTTTTCTGCGCTAAACCCGTCCAAGGTTCAGGCATCAATCCAGGGGCCACAGGTTGGGTTGTCTGGAAGGCAGCTTTTCCGGACGATGGTTCCACAGCACATTCTTGAGAGGTAACCATGGAACTTGAAGGCAAGGTCGCATTTATCACTGGTGGAGGTGGCGGTATCGGCGGCGGCATGGCGGAGGCCTTTGCCGAGAAGGGCATGAAGCTGGTGCTGGCGGATATCGATCTCGAGCACGCCAGGGCCAAGGCTGCGCAGTTCGGCGCCGACGCCATTTCCGTGCGGCTCGATGTCACTTCCCTGGATAGTTGGAAGGCGGCGCGCCGCGCCACCCTGGAGCGTTTCGGGCGCGTGGATGTGCTGTGCAACAACGCGGGTATTTCCCACCCCCGCGCGCCACTGGACAGGATCCCACCGCAAACCTTCGAGCGGGTCATGGCCATCAATGTCACCGGTGTCTATCACGGTGTTGTCACCTTTGCCGACGACATGCGGGCACAGCGCGGCGGCCATATCGTCAACACCTCGTCCGCCAATGGCCTGTTGCCGTTTGGCACCTTCGCCGCCTACTGCGCCAGCAAGTTCGCCGTGACCGGCATGTCGGACGCCCTGCGGGACGAACTGGCGCCCCACGGCGTGGGCGTCTCCGTGCTGTTTCCCGGGCTTACCCGCAGCAAGATGTCCGAGGCGGACGCCGCCGCCGGATTCATTCCCCCCGAACTGATGAAAACCCAGATGATGGAACCGGTGTGGCTGGGCCGCGCCGTGGTGAGGGCCATCGAGAACGACGAGCCCTACATCATCAGTCATCCCTTCTATCGCGGCATTCTCGAGGATCGCCACAACAAGATCCTGGCCGCGTTCCAAGAGCCAGCGCAGCCGGGGATCAATGGCTGAAGTGAGCTGCTCGCCATGGGGGTGAGAGATATCGCTGGTGGGGTTTTATAGAGAAGTTTTCAGTTGTCAGTTGTCAGTTGTCAGTTGTCAGTTGTCAGTTGTCAGTTGGCAGTTGTCAGTTGTCAGTTGGCAGTGGTGAGTTTCAATGCGTCAGACGTCAGACGTCAGACGGCATTCAAGGCATCACCACGACTTCCTGGCTCGGTCCTGGCTTCAAAATTGGCGAGATGGCCGCTGGCCGCCTATGCTTGAATGTCCCCGGCGGCTCTCCCGCGCTGGCTGTTTCCTTGGCGGCCGGCGTTGGCTTTGCCGCTGATAGACATGCTCGGGAGGCTTTCATGAATCATCCCCGGTCCCTGGCCACCAGCACCTTTTCGCGCCGCGCCATCATTGCTGCGTGGCTTGCGCTTGCGGTGTTGCTGCTGCCACCCTCGCTGAAAGGTTCGCCTCAACAAATTCCGTCACCCGTGGTGTTCACCGGCGTCAATGTGTTGCCCATGGACGACGAGGTGATTCTGGAGAATCACACTGTCATCGTCCGTGGCGAGCGCATCGAGGCGCTGGCTCCCGACGGCCAGATCGCCGTGCCGCCGGACGCCACGGTGATCGTCGGGGCCGGGCGCTACCTGATGCCCGGGTTGACGGAGATGCACGCCCATATTCCCGGCCCCCCGGAGCGGGCCGAGCGCTTCCCCGGCCCCCACGATCCCCAGGGGGTGGAGGATGTGCTGTTCCTGTTCGTGGCCAACGGCGTCACCACCGCGAGGGGCATGATCGGCGATCCCTATCACCTGGAGCTGCGCCAGCGCGTCGCCGTGGGCGAAGTCCTCGGCCCCACCCTGTACACCGCCGGCATGGGACTCTTTCACCAGAATGTGCCGGACCCCGAGGCGGCGGAACGGGTGGTACGCGAGCAGCACGCCGCCGGCTATGATTTCCTCAAGGTGTTCAGCATTACCCCCGAGGCCTATGCCCGCATGGCGGCAACGGCCCACGAGCTGGGCATTCCCTTTGCCGGCCACATTCCCGCCGAGGTGGGCCTGGAGGGCGCCCTGAAGCACCGCCAACTGACCATCGATCATCTTGACCGCTATGCCGAGTTTCTGGTGAGGGAGGATGCCGATATCGGCGACCGGGAGGCGGGTTTCTTCGGCAGCGGCCTGGTGGACCTGATCGATCCCGAACGCATTCCCCTGGCCGCCGAGCGCACCCGCGAGGCTGGGGTGTGGAATGTGCCCACCCAGACCTTGCTGGACAATTTGGCCTCCGCGGAGTCCGCCGCCGACATGGCGGCATGGCCCGAGATGCGCTACCTGCCCGAGGACATGGTGGCCACCTGGGTGGACTACAAGGACAACCTGCAAGCCCAGCCATATTTCCAGCCCGAGGCCGCCCAGCGGTTGGTGGAGATTCGCCGCGAGCTTATCCGCGCGCTGCACGATGGCGGGGCCATGCTGGCCCTGGGCTCCGATGCGCCCCAGTTCTTCAATGTGCCCGGTTTCTCTGTTCACGGGGAACTGGCCAGCCTGGTGGCCTCCGGGTTGACCCCATTCGAAGCGTTGGTCACCGGCACCCGCAACGCCGCCACGGTACTCGGCGCCCCCGGCGAGTTTGGCACCATCGGCGCCGGTCGCCGCGCCGACCTGGTGTTGCTAGACGACAACCCCCTGTTGGATATCGCCAATACCCGGCGTATTGCCGGTGTCATGGTGCGCGGCCAATGGCTCGCCGCCACGGATATCGAACAGCGACTGGAAGCCATCGCCGCCCGCCATGCCAGGGACTGATTGCGCCGGTGGTGGCCAGGTGCTTGGCCTCTGAAATCACCTGGCACGGCACACCGGCCCATGCAGAAGTGGGGAATGAGTCCGTATGCCAGGATGGGGTAAAGTCATGCCTGGCGCCGAGCTATCGTCAGTATTCTCGCCTTGATATCAGCCCACTTTGCCACCATGTTTGTAGCGTGGCTCCCCTGAGCGGGCGGAGCCGGGCGGCCGCGCCCCATCCGTGATGGGCGCGGGATGACAGTTGATACCGAAGGAACTCCCCCTTCATGGAATTCAAGGATTACTACCAGGTCATGGGCGTGGCCCGGGACGCCACCCAGGACGATATCAAGCGGGCCTACCGCAAGCTGTCCCGTAAATACCACCCGGATGTCAGCCAGGAACCGGATGCCGAGGCACGCTTCCAGGAACTGGGCGAAGCCTACGAAGTGCTCAAGGATCCGGAGAAGCGTGCCGCCTACGACCAACTGGGGGCCAACTGGCGGGCCGGTCAGGAATTCCGTCCGCCCCCCGACTGGGATCAGGGCTTCGAATTTCACCGCGGGGATTTCAGTGGCGGCGACGGCCAGGGGTTCAGCGACTTCTTCGAGTCCCTGTTCGGGCAGGGGGGCTTGGGTGGCGGATTCCGCCCCCGTGGCAGGCGGGGTTTTCACGCCCGTGGCGAGGACAGTCACGCCAGGGTCTATATCGACCTGGAGGATGCCTATCGGGGAGCGACCCGTTCCATTGCCCTCAAGCATACCGAGCTGGGGCCTGACGGCCAGCCGCAATGGGTGGAGCGCACCCTCAATGTGCGCATCCCCAAGGGGGTTTGCCAGGGCCAGCACATTCGCCTGGCGGGGCAGGGCGCGCCGGGCATCGGCCAGGGCCAAGCCGGCGACCTGTACCTGGAAGTCAACTTCCTGCCCCACGCCTTCTACCATGTGGAGGGCAAGGATGTGTTCCTCGATCTGCCGGTGGCCCCCTGGGAGGCGGCCCTGGGGGCCACCGTGGTGGTGCCCACCCCGTCCGGCAGGGTGGACTTGAAGATACCTCCAAACTCGGAAACCGGGCGCAAGCTGCGGTTGCGGGGCAGGGGCATTCCCGCCCGCGAACCCGGCGACCTCTATGTGGCACTGCGGGTGGTGCTACCCCCCGCCCACGGCGCCGCGGAAAAAGCCGCCTACGAGGCATTTTCGCGGGCCTTCCACTTCAATCCACGGGCGCGCCTGGGAGTGTAGCCAGCCATGAGCGAGCAACTGCAAAGACTGCTTTCCGGAGACATCCTCGAGGAGGGGGTGGAATTGAGCCTCGCGGAACTGTGCCGTTCCTGCGAACTGTCCAGCGACGAGGTGCTGGAACTGGTGGACTACGGCGTGATCGAGGTCAGCACCTCCCCGGGGGGACGCTGGCGTTTCCAGGGCCACTGCCTGCGCCGCGTGCGCCGCGCGGTGCGCTTGCGGCGGGATCTCGGGGTCAATATCGCTGGTGTCGCCCTCGCCCTGGAACTGCTCGACGAACTGGAGGCCATGCACTCCCGGCTGCGCCGTCTTGAGGAACTTTCCTAGTCGGGAGTTTTCGTAGTCAGGAGTTTTCGCAGACAAGAGCTTTCGTATCCATGGCCAGCCAAGCGCTCTTCCAGTAAGATCTTTCCCGAAAATATAAAGGTCAGGCAGCTTCGCTGGTCGTTGAAACCGCTAAGCATAAATAGCGTATAACCAGCTTCTTCAGCTTGTTCGTGTTCATTGGTTCTGTTCCTGGCGGGGTATTGGCCCAGGTTTCAGAAGTTCCTTGGATAAATCGCTTGGCGTCAACCAGGAGCAATGGGCAGGTCTCGGCTGGTGATGGGGCGGCGAGAGCAGTCAATCAAGGCAAGGTCCATGGCAATCAGGGAAAAACGCAGTTACTGTCGCATCTGCACCGCCCTCTGCGGGGTGGTGCTGACGGTGGACGAGGAGCACAACCGCATCGTCAAGATCCGCGGGGACAAGGACAGCCCCATGTCCAACGGCTATGTCTGTTTCAAGGGGTTGCAGGCGGAGGAGGCCCACCACGGGCCGGCCCGCCTGCTAAGGCCGCTGAAAAGGCAACGGGATGGCAGCTTTGCGGAGATCGACAGCGAACAGGCCCTGAACGAAATTGCCGCAAGGCTGGAACCTATTCTCAAGCGCCACGGCGGTGAGGCGGTGGCGGGCTTCAAGGGCACCGCCGGTACCCATGTGGCCACCAACCACATGCAGGATGCCTTCCTCGAGGCCATCGGCTCGCGGCAATACTTCACCGTCAACACCATCGACCAGTCCGCCAAGGCGGTGAGCTTCGAGCGCCAGGGTGGCTGGGGGGCCGGGTTGCAGGATATCGACCAGTCCGAGGTGATCCTGCTGTTTGGCTCCAATCCGTTGATTTCCCATTCCACCATGCCGGTGTTCAGCCCGGATCCATCCCGCATCCTGAAAAAAGCCAAGGCCCGTGGCCTGAAGCTGATCTGCATCGATCCGCGTCGCACGGAAACCGCCCACCATGCCGACCTGTTCCTGCAGCCCCTGCCGGGGCGCGATGCCGCCATCGCCGCGGCGATGATTCGCATCATCCTGCGGGAGGGCTGGGAAGATCGGGAATTCGTCGCGCGACATGTGGGCGCGGAGCGCATCGCCGATCTGCGACAGGCCGTGGAGCCCTTTGCCGACCAGCAGGTGGAGTGGGGAGCGGACCTGGCACCCGGGCAGATACGCGCGGCGGCGAAGCTGTTCGCCCGTGACAGCAAATCCGGCGCGGCCTTCACCGCCACCGGTCCCAGCATGGCGCCATTTTCCAACCTGACCCAGCATCTGGTGGACACCCTCAATATTCTCTGCGGCCGTTTCCGCCGCGCGGGGGACAGGGCCGTGGTGGACATGGTGGCGCCAAAAATGACCTTTCATGCCCAGGTGATTCCGCCCCCGCGTTCCTGGGAATCCCTGCCCCCCAGTCGTATCCGCGGCGTGGGTCGCCTCGGTGTGGACCGGCTCACCAGTACCCTGGCGGAGGAGATCCTCACCCCGGGGGAGGGCCAGATCCGCGCCATGTTCGTGCAGGGGGCCAACCCTGCGATCTGCGTCCCCGACCAGGAAAAAATCACCGAGGCCCTGCGTGCTCTGGAATTGCTGGTGGTGGTGGATCCGTACCTGACCGCCACCGGCAAGCTCGCGGACTTCGTGCTGCCACCGCTGATGATGTACGAGCGGCCGGACATACCGTGGAGCTACGGAGGGTTGTCCGTGCTCACCAAAAGCTGGGCCATGTACACCGAGCCGGTACTCGCGCCGCCGGCGGACTCCGACCTGATCGACGACTGGTACCTCTACTGGGGGCTGGCGAAACGACTGGGGCTGGAGCTGGATTTTTTTGGCCACAGGCTGGATAGGGAAACACCGCCCACCACCGAGCAATTGCTGTCGATGCGCATGGCCGATTCCTCGATCACCTTCGAGCAACTGGTGGAGGATACCCGGCGCCACCCCTCTGGCAAGATTTACCAGCCACCCCACGCCATCGTGCAACCCGCCGTCGCCGGCGCCGAGGACAGGTTCGATGTGATGCCGGCGGATGTGGCGGGGGAAATGGAGCGGCTGTGGCGCTCGAAGTCGTGGCGGCAGCCCGGCGCTGGAGAGGGCTTTACCCACCTGCTGACCTCCAGGCGCAATGGCGATGTCATGAACTCCCTCGGCAACCAATTGAGCGCAACCCTCAAGCGCCATCCCGGCAACCCGGCCTACTTGAACCCGGAGGAACTTCGGGTCCTGGGCCTGCAAGCCGGCGACCTTGTCGAAATTACCTCGCAGCGGGGCCGCATGGAAGCCGTCGTCCAACCGGACCGCAAACTGCGCCGGGGGGTGGTCTCCATCAGCCACTGCTGGGGGGGATTGCTGGGCGACGGGGCCCCGGGCGTGAATGTCAACGCTCTGATAAGCTGCGACCAGGAGGTGGAGCCGATCAACGCCATGCCGCGCATGTCGGCGGTACCCGTCACCATCAACAAGCTATCCCCCAGGGAGCAGGCCAATGCCAATGCTCGATGACTTGACCATTCCCCGGTTGCCGGTGGAACTGCCCGCCTTTCACCGCGACCCCTTCCACTTCGTCGACGAGGCCCGCCGAGTCCATCCCTGGCTGGCCACCTTCGACGCCGGCTACATCGTCCACGGCTACCAGGCCGCCAGGGACCTGGCGACGATGGACGACGAGTTGCGCCCGGGATTTTTCGGCATCGTCGAGTTCTACGGGGCCCAGGACTCTCTGTGGGGCCGCTTCATGGATGAAATGCTGATCTCCACCACCGGCGACACCCACAAACGCCTGCGGGACAGCGTGGCGGCGGGGTTCACGCCGCGGCGGGCCAACGAGATCCGACCGCTGATGCGTACCGTGATCGGCGACCTGCTCGACGAATGGGTGCCCCGCGGCGAGTTCGATTTTGCCGAGTTTGCCGCCCATTTTCCCATTGCGGTGATGTGCGGGCTGCTCGGGGTGTCCGCCGAGTCCATCCCCCGGGTGCGCTCGGCCCTCGAAACCCAGATGTCATCCCTCACCTTCAATCCCGCTCTCAAACCGGATATCCTGGCGGCCTTTGATGTGCTGTGGACCTTCGCCGACGAACTCGTCATCGACAGGGAAAAAGCGGGGGCCGGCAACGGCGAATCAGAACTGGATGCCATGATTGCCGCCCGCAATGCCGGTCAACTCAGCGACATTGAATTGCGCTTCATGTTGCTCACCTTCCTGCTGGCGGGTTACGACACATCGAAAAACCTGCTGGGCATGACCATGCACACCCTGTTGCAGCAGCCGGAGATGTACCAGCGCTGTGCCGAGGACATGGCTTTTTGCCGTCAGGTGGTGGAGGAGATGCTGCGCTTTGGCGCCATCGCCACCCCCTTTCGCCAAGTCGCCAAGACTTTCGAATACGATGGCGTGCGGTTTCCGGAAGGCGCCCTCATTGCCCTGGCGTTTCCGCTGGCGGGACGGGACCCGGCGGCGTTTCCCGACCCCCACAGGTTCGATCCGGAACGGGACCGCGCCAACCGCCACCTGGGATTCGGTCGCGGTGTGCACATGTGCATCGGTCAGTTCATCGCCCGCAATCAGTTGGAGGAAGGGCTTCACCTCATCGCCCGCCGCATCGGCAATCCGCGGCTGGCGGGCGAGCTCACCTGGCGGCCCTTCATGGGCGCCTGGGGGCTCGACAGCCTACCCATCGCCTTCGACGGGCAAGGCGCGGGCTGACGGCGCCAGATTGACGCCGCTTTTCACGCGGCAAACGAACAGTTACTTCTATAAACGAAAAACCAGGAGCGTACCCTCATGAGTGAGCACAACAAGGCGGTTGCCATCAAGTTTATCGAGGCTTTCAGCGACGGGGATGCCGTGACGGCGGAGACCTGCCTGGCCCCCGACGCGGTAACCATCGCCAAGGGCTTTGGCCAGCTTTCCGGCCCGCGTCCTCGGGATCTCATCCTCGCCACCACCGCGGCATTCAAGGACACCATTCCGACGGGCTTGCAGCCAAAAATCCTGACCACCACCGCGGAAGGCGATCGCGTGGCGGTGGAATTCGAAGGCAACGCGACCCTCTCCAACGGCGAGCGCTACTGCAATCAGTACTGCATGGTGTTCACGTTCGAGAATGGCCTGATCAAGGTGGTCAACGAGTACTACTGCACCATCCTCGCCGACGCCAAGATCCTGCCACTGCTGGCCGATGTCGAGGCCCAGCGGGACAGCGCCACGGCCAACTGAGACCAGTCCCGCGCTGAGCCGGGCCGGCTCAGCGCTGCCTTGTCGATACAGGGAGTGTAGGAATCCATCTGGGCGAAACAGGAGCCGGAAAGCAAAAAACCCGGTAAAAACCGGGTTTTAGAGATTTCTATGGATCTGTTGGAACCTTGAAATGGTGCCCAGAAGAGGACTTGAACCTCCACGACCTTGCGGTCACTAGCACCTGAAGCTAGCGCGTCTACCAGTTCCGCCATCTGGGCATCGATGGGGGCAGTTGCTCCCGTCGAGGCGCGCACTTTACTCAGCGCCCCGGGGATTGTCAATTCTCAATGCCAAAAAATCTGGTAACCTTGGCGCACATTCAGATAACCGAGAGAATTCCTTGAAAAAACCCTCCATGCCCGCGGATCCCCACGCTTCCCGCGAGGCGGAAAAGTACGACAAACCCATTCCCAGTCGTGAATTCATCCTCGACCTGCTGCGCGGCAGTGTCGGTCCCCTCACCCACGAAGAACTGTGCGAGGCCCTGGGCATCGCCGATGCCGATGGCGTCGAGGCCCTGCGCCGCCGTCTCGGCGCCATGGTGCGGGACGGCCAACTGGTCAGCAACCGCCGTGGCGGCTACGGCACCCTCGACAAGATGAGCCTGCTCAAGGGGCGCGTGGTGGGCCATCCAGATGGCTTTGGCTTCGTGGTCACCGGCGAGCCCCAGGATGTCTATCTGACCAGCCGCCAGATGCGCCGGGTGTTCGACGGCGACGAGGTACTGGTGCGCATCGCCGGCCACGATCAGCGCGGCCGACCGGAAGGTAGTATCGTCGAGGTGGTATCCCACAACACCAGCAAGCTGGTGGGGCGCTATTTCGTCGAGAGCGGTGTGTACTTCGTGCGCCCCGACAACCCGCGCATCAGCCAGGACATCATCGTTCCCCCGGATCAGGACGGAGGCGCGAAAAGCGGCCAGATGGTGCTGGTGGCCATTACCAGCCAGCCGTCTCGCCAGCACCTGCCGGTGGGTCGCATTGTCCAGGTACTGGGGGAGCACCGCGCCCCCGGCATGGAAATCCAACTCAGCCTGCACAACTACAATATCCCCCACGAGTGGCCCAAGGGCATGGCGGCGGAGCTGAAGGCCATCCCCGCCGAGGTGAGGGAATCGGACAAGGCCAACCGCATCGATCTGCGGGATCTGCACTTCGTCACCATCGACGGCGAGGACGCCAGGGACTTCGACGACGCGGTGTACTGCGAACCCCTGAAGAAGGGCGGCTGGCGCCGCAGGAAGGGTGGCTGGCGGCTGTTGGTGGCCATCGCCGATGTGTCCCACTATGTGCGGCCCGGCTCGGCGCTTGACGACGAGGCCTGGCAGCGGGGCACCTCGGTGTATTTCCCCGGCCAGGTGGTGCCCATGCTGCCGGAGAAGCTCTCCAACGGTCTGTGCTCCCTCAACCCGGAGGTGGATCGCCTGTGCATGGTGTGCGAAATGACCGTGCTGCCGGATGGGGAGGTCAAGGACTTCCAGTTTTTCGAGGCGGTGATGCACTCCCGCGCCCGTCTCACCTATACCCAGGTGGCGGGCATGATTGCCCAGCGGGACGATCCGGACAGCGACATTCGCCGCCGCTTCCGCCATGTGGTGGAGCGCGTCGATCACCTCCACGACCTCTACCGGGTGCTGCGGGCCGCCCGCGAGGAGCGCGGCGCCATCGACTTCGAGACCACCGAGACCCGCATCCTGTTCGACGAGCACCGCAAGATCCAGCAGATCATCCCCCAGCAGCGCACCCAGGCCCACATGCTGATCGAGGAGTGCATGTTGGCGGCCAATGTCTGCGCCGCCACGCTGTTGCAGAAATGCAAGGTGCCGGTGCTGTACCGTGTCCACGAAGGTCCGCCGGAGGAAAAGCTGGAACGCCTGCGGGAGTTTCTCGCGGAGCTGGGGCTGGGTCTCGGCGGTGGCGGCTCGCCCACCCCGATGGACTACCAGAAGGTGCTGGAGCAGGTGGCTGGTCGTCCCGATGCCCATGTCATCCAGCAGGTGATGTTGCGCTCCATGAGTCGCGCCGAGTACCGGCCTGACAACGATGGTCACTTCGGCCTCAATTACGAAGCCTATACCCATTTCACCTCCCCGATCCGCCGTTATCCCGATTTGCTGGTGCACCGCGCCATCCGCGGTTTGCTGCGGGGCAACAAGCGCAGCCGTCACTTGCTGCGCGCCGATGGCGCCAGACCCATGGCGGCGGCGGAGTCCTACCCCTATGACAGTGCCTGGATGGACAAGGCCGGCGAGCACGCCTCCCTCACCGAGCGCCGCGCCGACGAGGCCACCCGGGATGTGGAGACCTGGCTCAAGTGTGAATACCTGCTGGACAAGGTGGGGGACGAGTTCACCGGTGTGGTCTCCTCGGTGGTGGGGTTCGGCCTGTTCGTGGAGCTGGACGACCTGTTCGTGGAGGGGCTGATCCACATTACCGGCCTGCCCAAGGACTATTACTACTTCGAGGCTGCCCACCACCGCCTGGTGGGAGAGCGCACCAGACGGGTGTTCCGTCTCGGTGATCGAGTCCATGTGCGGGTGACACGGGTGGATCTGGAAGAGCGCAAGGTGGATTTCGAATTGCTGGAGGACAGCGGCCGCAAATCAGGGAAGGGCCGCCAAACCTCGTCGGATGGCACGCCCTCGTCAACCCGGCGCGGCGCTGGCCGCAAATCCTCCCGTACTAGAAACGATGAAGCCGCGGGGAGCAAGGCCGGCAAGGAATCGGCGCGGGGCAATCGAGCCGGAGCCAAATCCCGCGATGGCGACAAAGGCGCCAAGAACGCCTCTCCCGGCAAGGGTGACAAGCCTTCCGGCAAATCAGGCGGCAGAACCGGTCGCCGCGGAAAGCGGTAAGCGACATGCACGGCAAGGAATCAGGGGATCGCGGCCGTGAGTGGGTCTATGGCCTGCACGCCGTTCAGGCCCTGCTCAAGACCGAACCGGGCCGGGTGAAGGCGTTGCATCTGCTGCGCGCCCGCCATGACCAGCGCCTCGGTAAGCTGCGCAGTCTCGCCGAGCAGCACCAGATCCCGCTGGTCCATGCCACCCGCGATGAACTGGAGGCCCTGGCTCCCGGCAACCACCAGGGGGTGGTGGCGCTCTGTGAAAGCGGCGAGGTGCGGGACGAGCACTTTCTGTTCCAGCATCTGGCGGCGCTGGATCACCCGCCGCTGGTGCTGGTGCTGGACGGTATCACCGATCCCCACAACCTGGGCGCCTGCCTGCGCACCGCCGACGCCGTCGGCGTGGATGTGGTGGTGGCCCCCAAGGACAATTCCGCTGGCATCACCGCCACGGTGCGCAAGGTGGCCAGCGGCGCCGCCGAGACCGTGCCCTTCGTGGTGGTGACCAACCTGGCGCGCACCCTCAGGCAACTGCAGGAAGCGGGGCTGTGGGTGATTGGCACCGCGGGCGAGGCCGAGCAGACCCTCTATCAGGCGGATTTGAAGGGGCCATTGGTGCTGGTGATGGGCGCCGAGGACAAGGGTCTGCGTCGTCTCACCCGGGAGACCTGCGACGGCCTGGTGAAACTGCCCATGACCGGCTCGGTGAGCAGCCTCAATGTGTCCGTGGCGGCGGGGGTCTGTCTCTACGAGGCGGTGCGCCAGCGGAGCGGCGCGTGAGTTCCGCGTCCATGGGGGGAGCTGGGGGCGGTATGTCGAGAAGTCTGCTTACCATCCCCAATCTGCTCAGTGGCCTGCGCATCGTGCTGGCGCCGGTGTTGCTGGTGTGTGCCTGGCAACAACAGCAGCACCTGTTCCTCGCCCTGCTGGCGGTGTGCATGGTGTCCGACGCCCTCGACGGTTTTTTCGCGCGCTGGCTCAATCAGCAGTCGGACTTCGGCGCCAAGCTGGACAGTTGGGGGGATTTTCTCACCTACAGCGTGATGTTCCTTGGCCTGTACCTGGCCTGGCCGGAGGTGTTCCGCCGCGAACTGGGGTTCATCGCCCTGGGAATCGCCTTTTACCTGCTTCCCACCAGCGCCAGCCTGATCAAGTTCGGCGAAATGCCCAGTTACCACACCTGGGCCGCCAAGCTGGCGGCGCTGTTGCTGGCGCCAGCCTACTTCCTGCTGACGCTGGCGGATTACTCCCAATTGTTCAGGGCTGTGGTGCTGTTCCATGCCTGGGTGGCCCTGGAGGGGCTGCTCATCGTGCTGACCCTTTCCCGCAACCACTACAATGTGCCGACCCTGTTCCACGCTCGCACCCTGTCGCGGCAGGCCCGTGAGTCCCTGGCTCGGCAGCGGGTCAAGTTGCAGGCGCGGCGGCATCGCCTCAAGGAGCGACGCCTGGCCCGCCGGGACCGGAGCTGAAATCCCGAGTCAGTCCGGTAGAATGCAGAAGCGGGCGAAGTCGGCGGCTTCGTTGACCGTCCAGTCACCGGAAGACTTTTCCTTCATCGCTTCACACCATTTGTCGCTACCCACTTCGGGGGCGCAAGCGGCGATCAGCAACAGGGCCAGCACAGCGGAACAGCAAGTGGCGATGGTTGTTGTTTTCATGGCAAGGGCTTCGACTGGATGGGGCCAGGTGATTGTAACGCCAAGGCTCCGGGATGGAACAGTGGGAGTGCTGAATCGGGGGCGTTCGGGAGATGACCGCTGGATAATCGACACGGCCCTGAGCAGGAGGTCCCCAGGAGTACACTCCGCTGGAGAACGGTAGTGTCTCAGTTTGAAACTCCCCTGTAGGGGCGTGGGGATGTGGTGTCGGTATTGGGGGTACGCCAACATGCGTACATCCCTGTACAGGCTCGGCTGGCAACGTCCTGTTGCCAGACGCCCCCCAATACCGACACCACACCCCCACCACCATCACCAGGTTTCAAACTGAGACACTACCTGGAGAGACAGTCTGCTTGCATCGCCCGGTGGGTTCGCCTAAAATCCGCCACCTTTTAACCCCGGGGTAATCCCCCGGCTCCTTGCCACACCGCAACCGGCGGGTGGCTACTACCCGTAAGGAGGTCCAATGCGCCACTATGAAGTCGTGTTCATGGTCCACCCCGACCAGAGCGAACAGGTTCCGGGGATGATCGACCGTTATTCCAAGATCGTCGAAGCCGGCAACGGCAAGATCCACCGCCTGGAGGATTGGGGTCGTCGCCAACTGGCCTATCCCATCGACAAGATTCACAAGGCCCACTATGTGCTGCTCAACATCGAGTGCGGCAAGGATGTGGTCGACGAACTGTCCTCCAACTTCCGCTACAACGACGCGGTGCTGCGCAATATGATCATCAATTGCGACGAGGCCAAGACCGATGAGACGCCGATCATGAAAGCCGAGCGCTCCGAGCGGGCCGAGAAGGAGAGTCGCGAGCGTCGCGAGGCCGAGCGCGCCGCCAAGGCCGCCCGGGAAGAAGCTGACCAAGACGATGATCAAGACGACTCTGAAGAGTCCGAGGAGGAATGACCATGCAACCGCGTTTCAATCGTCGCCGCAAGTTTTGCCGTTTTTCCGCCGAGGGTGCTCCCGAGATCGATTACAAGGATCTGGAAACCCTGAAGGGCTATATTTCCGAGACCGGCAAGATCGTTCCCAGCCGCATCACCGGCACCAAGGCCCGCTACCAGCGCCAGTTGGCCACCGCCATCAAGCGCGCCCGCTACCTGGCCCTGCTGCCCTACACCGACGGCCACAAGTAAACGGTCGCGGCCAAGGGTATCCCGGTGCGCGCCCTGGCGGAGTTCATCATGCGCGGGCGCCTGCAGGCGTCGCTGGTCGCCCTGTTGGGTAACCTGGTGCCCCTGATCAGTCCGGCCACGGTGGCCCTGGTCACCCTGCGCCAGCCCCTGCAGGAAGGCCTGCTGGTCCTTGTCTGGGCCTGCATCCCCCTGTTGGTGATGATCAACTGGGGCGAGGTAAGTCCACTGCTGGCGGCCACCTCGCTGATTGGCGTGGCGGGTGTCATACCCGTGGCCCGGGTGCTGCGCAATACCCTGTCGTGGCCCCTGACCCTGCTCACCGCCGTGGCGGTGAGCGGTGGCGCCACCATTCTCGTCGCCAGTTATGCCGGCGAGGCCATGGCGGCACTGCTGGCGGACCTGCAGGTTGTGCTGGATGGCCTGCGGGGAGGCGAGACGCCCCAGGCAGCCTCGGTGTTTCATCTGCTGATGGGGGCCATGGCCGTGGGTATCGGCCTGGAGCAGGCCAGCGCTGTGTTCGTGCTGGGCTTTCTCGCCTGGCTGACCGCCATGCAGCTGATCGCCAGCCTGTTGCTGGGGCGCTGGTGGCAGGCGTTGCTGTTCAACCCCGGTGGCTTTCGCGCCGAGTTCCACGCCCTGCGCTTTGACAGGGTGCTGGCCACCGGCCTGCTGTTGGGGGTGATGGTTTGCAACCTGGGAGCCGCGGATTATGGCACCTGGGCCAGCCTGCTGGGGCTGCCGCTGTTGCTGGCGGGTCTCGGCCTGGTGCACCACGCGGTGCAGTTCTGGCAACTGGGCGTGCAGTGGCTGGTGCTGATGTATATCGGGCTGCTGATGTTTGGGCCCTTGAGTTTGGTGCTGGTCGGGATAGCGTTTCTCGACAGCGTATTTGATTTTAGAGCCCGGCTGCGCCCCCGCAAGGGCCAGTAGCCGGCGTATTTGCACAAGCGAGGAATCCACGATGGAAGTCATTCTTCTGGAAAAAGTAGGCAAACTCGGCGCCATTGGCGCCAAGGTCAGTGTGCGTGCCGGTTACGGTCGCAACTACCTGATCCCCACCGGCAAGGCGATCTACGCCACCCCGGAGAACATCGCCGCCTTCGAGCAGCGCCGCGCCGAACTGGAGCAGGCCGCCAACGAGCGCAGGGCCGCCGCCGAGGCGCGCGCCGCCAGGCTGGAGCAGCTGGGCAGCGTCACCATCGCCGCCAATGCCGGTGACGAGGGCAAGCTGTTCGGTTCCATCGGCACCCGCGACATCGCCGATGCCATCACCGCCGCCGGCGTCGAAGTGGCCAAGAGCGAAGTCAAGCTGCCGGAAGGCGCGCTGCGGGAAGTGGGCGAGTACGAGGTGGACATTCAGTTGCACGCCGATATCATCCAGACCATCAAGGTGGCGGTCGTCGCCGAGTAAGGGCGCTGTCCATCCCCGGGAAGCGCCGGCCATGGGGCTGGCGCTCCACACCTTATCTTTCACGGTAGCGGTTACATGACCGACCTGTCGCGAAATCCCATCAGCGGGCAGCAGCTTCCCCATTCCCTGGAGGCGGAGCAGGCGGTGCTCGGCGGCCTGATGCTGGCCAACGAGATGTTCGACAGCATCGCCGCGCTGGTGCGGGAAGAAGACTTCCACGGCCAGGACCACCAGCTCATTTTCCGCACCATGCGCCGCCTGGCGTCCGCGGAGAAGCCTTTCGACCCCATCACCCTGTCGGAAACCCTCAAGGAACACGGCGAACTCGAGCAAGTCGGCGGCGACGCCTACCTGGTGGAGCTGGCCACCGGCACCCCCAGCGCCGCCAATCTGCAGGCCTATGCCCAGATCATTCTCGAGCGCTCCATCGTCCGCCAACTGATCATCGCCACCAGCGAGATAGCCCGCAAGGGCTACAACCCCCTGGGCTGGGACAGCGGCAAGCTGCTGGCGGAGGCCGAACGGCGCCTCACCGAGATCATGGAAAACCGCCCCAAGAAGGGCGGCTTCATCCATGTCAACGACCTGCTCCGGGAAGCGGTGGAGCGCATCGACGAACTGTTCAACAGCGATCTGGACATCACCGGCCTGGCCTCGGGGTTTGCCGACCTCGACCACATGACCTCCGGGTGGCAGAAGGCTGACCTGGTGATCGTCGCCGGCCGGCCCTCCATGGGCAAGACCACCCTCGCCATGAACATGGTGGAACACGCCGCCCTGCACCAGGAGCGTCCGGTTCTGGTGTTCAGCCTGGAGATGCCCGCCAGCCAGCTGGTGATCCGCATGCTGTCCTCCATCGGCAAGATCGACCAGACCCATATCCGCGGTGGCAACCTGACCGAAGATGATTGGCCGCGGCTGTCCAATGCCGCTCAGCGCCTCAAGGATCGCCCCCTTTACATCGACGACACCCCCGGCATCACCCCTCTCGAAGTGCGCAACCGTTTGCGCCAGCAGGTGCGCGAGCATCGCGAGTTGTTGCGCCAGCGGGATCCGGGCCTGGGACCGGAGAAGCTGGACGAACTGAGCCGACCCTGCCTGGTGATGGTGGACTATTTGCAGCTGATGAGCGCCAGCATTCCCGGGGAGGGCAGGGTGCAGGAGATATCCCAGATCTCCCGGGAGCTGAAGACCATGGCCCGGGAATTCAACTGCCCGGTGATCGCCCTGTCCCAGCTCAGCAGGAATGTGGAGCAGCGCCCCAACAAGCGGCCCGTTAACTCCGATCTTCGGGAATCCGGCGCCATCGAGCAGGACGCGGATGTCATTCTTTTCGTCTACCGGGACGAGGTGTACCACGAGGATACCCAGGACAAGGGTGTGGCGGAAATCATCATCGGCAAGCAGCGCAATGGTCCCATCGGCACCTGCCGCCTGGCCTTCCTCGGCAAGTACACCCGCTTTGAAAACCTCGCCAGGGATTATTTCGCCGACGGCCAGTAGCATTACCCGGAGTCATTGCCATGCAGACATTCCACACCATCAAGGGCTTGCGGGAGGCGCTGGCCGCCGAGCGCGCCCAGGGCCGGCGCATCGCCCTGGTGCCCACCATGGGCAATCTCCACGACGCCCACCTGGAGCTGGTCGCCATCGCCCGCCAGTACTGCGATGTGGTGGTCACCTCGATCTTCGTCAATGCCCTGCAGTTTGGCCTCAATGAGGACTGGGACCGCTATCCCCGCACCATCGAGGAGGACATGCGCAAGCTGACGGCCGCCAGTTGCGACTACCTGTTTCACCCCACGGATGTGGAGATGTATCCCAACGGCCTGGCGGACCAGACCCGGGTGATGTGCCCCACCATGACCGATGTGCTTTGCGGCGCCAGTCGCCCGGGGCATTTCGAGGGAGTCACCACGGTGGTCACCAAGCTGTTCAATATCGTCCAACCGGACCTGGCGGTGTTCGGCATCAAGGATTTCCAGCAACTGGCGGTGATCCGCCGCATGGTGGAAGACCTGTGCATGGCGGTGGAGATCGTCGCCGCGCCCATCCACCGGGAGGCCGACGGCCTCGCCATGAGTTCCCGCAACAGCTACATCACTGCGGCTGAAAGGCCCCGGGTGGTGGTGCTCCACGACACCCTGCAATGGGTGGCGGATCGCATCCGCGACGGCGAGCAGGATTTTACCGCCTTGGAAGCGGAGGGCAGCAAGCGCATCGAGGCCGCCGGTTTCCGGGTGGACTACCTGGCGGTGTGCAACAGCCGCAATCTGGAGCCAGCCGCATTGGACGACAGGGAAATCACCGTGCTGGGGGCCATGTACACCAGCGGCGCCCGCCTCATCGATAATATTTCCCTGTCCCTGGACAGCTCCATCCCGGCAGATCTCTGATCCACCTCAGCCGCCCATCAGGCTGGCACCTCGTAGGATGGGTTGAGCGCAGCGATACCCATCGGCCGGATCCTATCCTGTGGGGAATTGATGGGTATCGCTGCGCTCAACCCATCCTACGCGGCCGTGAATTTTCCGTTGCCACAGCCAGGGTTCAGCCTTGCCACTGTCAGGGGCATCCTTTCTAATACCCAACCAAGCCTACAGGATACGAGGTTGCCATGAGCGAATTCCCCGTCCACCCCGTGCCGCCAGCCTGGCGTGAAACTGCCCATATCGATGCCGATCGCTACCGGGAGATGTACCGCCGCTCCGTGGAGCAGCCCGAGGCGTTCTGGGCCGAGCAGGCGCGAGCTTTCCTCACCTGGGACAAGCCCTGGGACGAGGTGCTCGAGGCGGATATGAAGTCCGGCAAGGTGGCCTGGTTTCGCGGTGGCAAGCTCAATGTCAGTGTCAACTGCATCGACCGCCACCTCCCCGAGCGGGCGGACCGGACCGCCCTGATCTGGGAAGGCGACGACCCCGGGGACAGCCGCCATATCAGCTACCGGGAGCTGCACGAGGCGGTGTGCCGGCTGGGCAATGTGCTGCGCCTGCGGGGGGTGAAAAAGGGTGACCGGGTGTGCATCTACATGCCCATGATCCCCGAGGCGGTGTACGCCATGCTGGCCTGCGCCCGCATCGGCGCCATCCACTCCGTGGTGTTCGGCGGCTTCTCCCCGGACGCCCTGCGGGATCGCATTCTCGATTCCGACTGCCGGGTGCTGATCACCGCCGACGAGGGGCTGCGGGGCGGCAAGGTGATTCCCCTCAAGGGCAATGCCGAGCGCGCCCTGGCCCAGTGCCCCAATGTCCACACCTGCCTGGTGGTACGCCGCACCGGGGGGGAAATACCCTGGCAGGACAGCCGCGACTGGTGGTACCACGAGGCCGTTGCCGAGGCCTCCAGCGACTGCCCCCCGGAGATGATGGATGCCGAAGACCCCCTGTTCATCCTCTACACCTCCGGCTCCACCGGCATGCCCAAGGGAGTGCTGCACACCACCGGCGGCTACCTGCTGCAGGCCGCCATGACATTCCGCCATGTCTTCGACTACCGGGACGGGGATATTTTCTGGTGCACCGCCGATGTCGGCTGGGTCACCGGGCACTCCTACATCGTCTACGGCCCCCTGTGCAACGGCGCCACCAGTCTGGTGTTCGAGGGGGTGCCCACCTGGCCGGATGCCTCCCGCTTCTGGCAGGTGGTGGACAAGCACCGGGTCACCCAGTTCTACACCGCCCCCACCGCTATTCGCGCCCTGATGGGGGCGGGCAACCGATTCGTGGAGCAGTGCTCCCTGGCCACCCTGAGACTGCTGGGCACCGTGGGAGAGCCCATCAACCCGGAGGCCTGGGAGTGGTATCACCGGGTGGTGGGCAAGGGCCGTTGCCCGGTGGTGGATACCTGGTGGCAGACGGAAACCGGCGCCCACATGATCACCCCCCTGCCCGGCGCCACCGACCTCAAGCCGGGCTCCGCCACATTGCCGTTTTTCGGCGTGCAGCCGGCGATCCTCGACGAGCAGGGGCGCGAAATCGATGGCCCCGGTCAGGGAGTGCTGGTGATCAAGGCCCCCTGGCCGTCCCAGATCCGCACCGTGTACGGAGATCACCAGCGTCTGGTGGACACCTATTTCACGGCCTATCCCGGCTACTACTTCACCGGCGATGGCGCGCGCCGCGACGCCGACGGTTATTACTGGATCACCGGCCGGGTGGACGATGTGCTCAATGTCTCCGGCCACCGCCTCGGCACCGCCGAGATCGAGAGCGCCCTGGTGCTCCACGACGCGGTGGCGGAAGCCGCCGTGGTGGGCTATGCCCACGACATCAAGGGCCAGGGCATCTACGCCTTCGTCACCCTGATGAGCGGCGAGGAGCCCAGCGACAAGCTGCGCGGCGAGCTCATCGCCCTGTGCGCCGATGAAGTCAGCCACATCGCCAAGCCGGACATCATCCAGTGGGCTCCCGGCCTGCCCAAGACCCGCTCCGGCAAGATCATGCGCCGCATCCTGCGCAAAATCGCCTGCGACGAACTGGACAACCTGGGGGATACCTCGACCCTGGCGGATCCGGGGGTGGTGGAGGAGTTGATTGCTAACAGAAAGGTCTGACGTCGGACGTCCGACGTCTGACGCAAAAGCCCGCTAAGAAATAAGGTCGGGTGCTTGAAAATCGGAAGCTCTACTTGGCTCATGGTTCATATAGACGCAAACGCTGCACGGGACCGTGCGCCGATCCATGCCAGTGGCACCGTGCCATCTTGGCGTCAGACGTCAGACGTCAGACGTCAGACATCCAGCGTCAGACGTCAGACCCAACGCTTTTCATGTAAAATGCCCCCCCAACTCTCACCGCACCCAATCCCATGCTCCCCGTCATCGCCCTGGTGGGCCGTCCCAATGTGGGGAAGTCCACCCTGTTCAACCGCCTGACCCGTTCCCGGGACGCCCTGGTGGCGAATTTCGCCGGCCTCACCCGTGATCGCAAGTACGGCGAGGGGGAGATGCACGGTCGCCGCTTCATGGTGGTGGACACCGGGGGCATCACCGGCGAGGAGGAGGGCATCGACGCCGCCATGGCGGCCCAGTCCCTGCAGGCCATGGAAGAGGCGGACGTGGTGCTGTTCATGGTGGACTGCCGCGATGGCCTCACCGCCACCGACGAGGCCCTGGCCAAGCACTTGCGGGAGAGCGGCAAGCGTTTTTTCCTGGTGGCCAACAAGATCGACGGCCTCAACCCGGATGTGGCCCTGGCGGATTTCTACCGCCTCGGTTTCGACAAGGTGTATCCCACCACCGCCACCCACGGCCGCGGCGTGTCCGGCCTGATGCAGGAAGTGCTGGAGCCCTTCCCGGTCACCGTCCAGTCGGCGGACATGGACGAGGAGGAGGTCGAAGGGGAAGAGGGCGAGCAACAACTTCCCGAGCGTGGCATCAGAATCGCCATCGTCGGCCGCCCCAATGTCGGCAAGTCCACCCTGGTCAACCGCATGCTGGGGGAGGAGCGGGTGGTGGTGTACGACCAGCCCGGCACCACCCGCGACAGCATCTACATCGACTTCGAGCGGGAGGGGCGCCAGTACACCTTGATCGATACCGCCGGTATCCGGCGCCGCAAGAATGTATCCCTCACCGTGGAGAAGTTCTCCATCGTCAAGACCCTGCAGGCGGTGTCTGACGCCAATGTGGTGATCCTGCTGATCGACGCCAGCGAGGGTCTGGTGGATCAGGATCTGCACCTGATGGGCTATGTGCTGGATGCCGGCCGCGCCCTGGTGGTGGCCGTCAACAAATGGGACGGTCTGGAGCAGCAGCAGAGGGACTGGGTCAAGGTGGAGCTGGAGCGGCGTCTGCGCTTTGTCGAGTTCGCCGATATTCATTTCATCTCCGCCCTGCACGGCACTGGCGTCGGCCACCTTTACAAGTCGGTGCACAAGGCCTATGCCGCCGCCACCAACAAACTCAGCACCAATCGCCTGACCCGCATCCTGGAGGACGCGGTGAGCGATCATCCACCGCCCCTGGTCAATGGCCGGCGCATCAAGCTGCGCTACGCCCACGCCGGTGGCCGCAATCCCCCCATCATCGTCATCCACGGCAACCAGACCGAGGATGTCCCCAACCATTATGTGCGCTATCTCGAAAAAACCTTCCGCCGCGCCCTCGACCTGCAGGGCACGCCGGTGCGTATCGAGTTCCGCTCCAGCGACAATCCCTTCAAGGGCAAGAAGAACACCCTCACCGCGCGCCAAATCGCCAAAAAGCGGCGCCTGATGAGGCATGTCAAGGGCAGAAAATAATCTGCCCTCACTCCAAGCCGGACTGTTCGCCGTCACCGGGAGCAGTGCTGTAACTTCTGACAAGGAGAAAGCCGATGAAGAAAATCCTGCCAATCGCCCTGTTGGGCCTCTCACCCCTGATCAATCCGGCCAGCGCGCTGGCGGAGGAGAACGCCTGGAGCGGCGAGGGGGATCTCGCCTACAGCAAGGCCTCCGGTAACTCCAGCAGCGAGTCACTGCTGGCCAAGCTGATGATCGCCTACACCCAGGAACGCTGGACCCACACCGGGCGCATCGAAGCTCTCAACGCCTCGGAGAACGACCGCCGCAGCGCCGAGTCCTACACCCTGCGGGGCAAGACGGAGTACGATATTTCCGAGCGCTATTACGGATTCGGCAACGGCCGCTACCAGGACAACCGCTTCAGCGGCTACGAATACCAGGCCTCCCTCAGCGCCGGTGTCGGCGCGCACCTGATCGCCACCGAAACCACGGTGTGGGATATCGAGGGCGGCGCCGGTTATCGGCGCAGCGAGGAGCAGGACACCAACGAAACCTTCAACGAGGCCATTCTGACGGTGGGCAGCACCTTCCAGCGCCGCCTCACGGAGACCACCCGCCTGGAGAGCACCCTGGGGGTGGAATCGGGCGCCGACAACACCTTCGTCGAAGGCGTCGTCAGCCTGCGGGTGGCCATCAACGCCCAGCTCGCCTTGCGGGTGGCCTATTCGGTCAAGCACAACACCGATGTGCCCGACGATTCGAGGAACACCGACACCCTCACCAGCGTGGGGCTGACCTACAGTTTCTGAGTGGCAGGTTGCATACCGGTGCTTGCTGCGATGATCAGGGCATGGCTCCCACCGGTAGGATGGGTTGAGCGCAGCGATACCCATCAAACCTCTCCTGCGAGCGGACCGGGGTGAGGGCGATTCCGCGAGCCATCAAGCGGCTCTGCCGCTTTCCCCTCATCCTGGCCTTCTCTCCACAGGGGAGAAGGAATGCACATGACGAGCTTGATTCTGTGCCATTCAGGTCTTGTCTTTCACCACGCAGCTCAAATTGCCATCCGCCACCATCAGGTCGAGGGTATCCCCTGGCTCCACCACGGTGATGGACTTGACCACATGCCCCTCGCGGTCGCGGGCGATGGCGTAGCCGCGCTCGAGGGTGGCGAGGGGGCTGACCGCCTGAAGGGTGGCGGCCAGGGCGTTCAACCGTTGGTGGTGTCGGTCGAGCCTGCGCTGTATGGCCTTGTCAAGGCGGCTTGCCAGATTGTCCAGGTTGACGCGGTGCAGGGCGTAGCGTCGCGCGGGACTGGCTGCTTGCAGGCGGGCCCTCAGTCGGTCGAGCCGTTCACGGCTGTTCGCCAGTTGACGGCGATTGGCGTTGAGCAGCCTTATTTCCAGATGATCCAGGTGTTGGGCTTGCTCCCGCAGCAGGTCGGCGGGGCCCCGCAGGCGCTTGCGCAGCCAGTCCAGATGTTGACGCCAGTGAGCCAGGCGGCGCGCCATGGCCCTGGTCAGGGCTTTGGCGTCCTTGCTCAGTTGCGCCGCCAGCTGCCATCCATCCGGACTCACCAGCTCCGCCGCCGCCGAGGGGGTGGGGGCGCGGCAGTCGGCGACAAAGTCGGCGATGGTGAAATCGGTTTCATGGCCCACGGCGCTCACCACCGGCAGGGTGCTGGCGGCGATGGCGCGGGCCAGGGCCTCGTCGTTGAAGGCCCACAAATCCTCGATGGAGCCGCCGCCCCGGGCCAGGATCAGCACATCGCAGCGCTTGTCCCGCTGAGCCAGTGCCAGGGCAGCCATGAGTTCGCCGGGCGCATCCCGTCCCTGAACGGCAGCCGGGTAGAGGCTGACCGGAATCCAGGGGGCGCGTCGCGCCAGCACATGGAGAATGTCCCTGACAGCGGCGCCCGTGGGTGAGCTGATCACCCCGATGCGGGTGGGGTGCCGGGGCAGGGGTTGCTTGCGCTCCGAATCGAACAGCCCCTCGGCGGCCAGACGGTTTTTCAGCTCCTCGAAACGCTGCTGCAACAGGCCGGCGCCGTCCGCCTCCAGGTGTTCGGCGATCAACTGGTAGTCGCCGCGGGCCTCGTAGAGGCTCACCCGGCCGCGCACTAGCACCTGATCGCCGTCCCTCGGCGGCTTCGCCACCAGGCTGTTGCGGTTGCGGAACATGGCGCAGCGGATCTGGGCGTCCTTGTCCTTGAGGGTGAAATACCAGTGCCCGGAGCTGGGCCGCGACAGATTGGAGATCTCGCCGCGCACCCACAGCAGGGAAAAATGGGTCTCCAGCAACTGGCGGGCGCGGCGGTTGAGCTGGCTGATGGTAAGGATCTGGCGATCTGGCGGGGATTCTGTCATGCCGGCATTGTAGGGGAGAGTGGTGCGCGATGGGTATATGCCCGTCGCGGTAGTCAAACTTCCGGTTTACCGCCCCCGGCCCCACCGATATAATTGCCCGTTTCCTGAATGCGCCGGGATGTGATTGGTTATGCCGAGAATCGCCTACGAAGCCCTGACTTTTGACGATGTCCTCCTGGTGCCCGGCTATTCGGAACTGGTGGCCAAG